>JAGHUD010000074.1 GCA_018065005.1 Candidatus Physcousia equi | reverse complement strand
CATTATTTATATATATAATATATGAAAGCGCTAAGAAAATTATTCGATAAAATGAAACCTTCCTTCGAGGAAGGTGGCAAACTGCACGCTTTCCACAGCGTCTTTGAAGGATTCGAGAGCTTCGCTTTTGTGCCCAACACGACGAGCCGCCGCGGAAGTGTCAATGTGCATGATGCCTTCGATAGCAAGCGCCTGATGAGTTTTGTGGTGATGGCGCTCGTGCCCGCCCTGCTCTTCGGCTGCTACAACATCGGCTATCAGAATGCAGCTGCTGCCGGCAAATTGGCAGAGGCTACATGCTTCGGTATGTTCTTCTATGGTTTTCTCGCCATGCTCCCCAAACTGCTTGTCAGCTACATCGTGGGTCTGGGCATCGAGTTCACCGTGGCTCAGTGGAAAAAGGAAGAGATTGCCGAGGGTTACCTCGTCAGCGGTATCATCATTCCCCTGATTATTCCTGTGAACACACCACTGTGGATGCTGGCTCTGGCTGTGGCCTTTGCCGTCATCTTCGCTAAGGAAATCTTTGGCGGAACGGGTATGAACATCTTCAACGTGGCTCTCGTGGCACGTGCATTCCTCTTCTTCAGCTATCCCAGTGTGATGACGGGAGACTGCAGCGTGTGGGTCAGCGCAGATCCTATCTGCGGACTGGGCTATCAGGCACTTCCTGATGCACTGACGGCAGCCACTCCTCTGGGTCAGACCGTAGCGGAGGGATTTGCTGGGTTCGACTGTGCTGCTGTCAAGGACGCCATCGTCGGCCTTGTGCCGGGTGCGATGGGTGAGACTAGCGTGATTGCCATCGGACTGGGTGCACTGCTGCTGCTCTTCACGGGCGTTGCCAGCTGGAAGACGATGCTGAGCGTATTCGTTGGCGGTGCTGGCATGGGCTATCTGCTCCAGGCTACCGGAACAACCGAGATGCAGTGGTACACTCATCTCGTAGTGGGCGGTTTCGCCTTCGGTGCTGTCTTCATGGCAACAGACCCTGTCACCTCAGCCCGCACAGAAGGCGGTAAGTACATCTACGGTTTCCTCATCGGTGTAGTAGCTGTGCTTGTCCGTGTGCTCAACCCCGGTTATCCCGAAGGCATGATGCTCGCCATCTTGCTGATGAATCTTTTTGCTCCTCTGATCGACTACTTCTTCGTTCAGAGCAATATCAACAAGCGCCTCAAGCGTGCAAAATAATACAGAGTTATGGCAAAGAAATTTAAATGTAACATTTGCGGTCAGACCTTCGAGGCTGACTCAATGCCCGATAAGTGCCCAATCTGTATGGCTGACTCTTCACACATCGAGGAGGTGGTGGAAGCAGGTGAAGGCGCTCCCAAAAAGAAAAAAGGTCTCGACACGAGTAGCAATGTCTACACGATTGTCTATGCGGTTGTCATGGTTGTCATCGTGGCATTCCTCTTGGCTTTCGTGAGCAGCGCCCTCAAGCCCATGCAAGACGCTAACGTGTTGCGCGACACAAAGAACCAAATTCTCACCTCGCTCAACATTGAAGGTCTGAAGGGCGAAGCCGTAGACCAGAAATATGCTGAAGTGATTGTCGATACACTCGATTGCAACGGCAATGAGTTCTATCAGGCAAACGTGGATGGACAAACCAAATGGGTGCTCCCCGTAAAGGGACGCGGTCTTTGGGGTGGTCTTTGGGGCTACATCTCAGTAGATGAAGATAAACTCCATGTCTATGGCACCTACTTTAGCCATGAAAGTGAGACAGCTGGACTCGGTGCTCGCATCAACGAGCGTTGGTTTCAGCAGCAGTTCAATGGCAAACCCATCTTCGACGCTGAAGGCAACATCGCCCTCACTGTCGTAAAGGCTGGTGCTGCCGCTCTCGAAACCGAAGTAGACGGTGTCACCGGAGCCACCCTGACCAGCAAGGGTGTGGCAGGCATGGTGACTGAAGGCTTGGGCATCTATAAGGACTTCCTTGCCGTGATGCCTCTTGCATTTGATGGTCCCATCTGCTCCTGCGATGCTGAAGGTCAGAACTGCACTTGCCCCGATGGCGCATGTCCCTGTGTCTGCAACTGCTGTCAGCAGCCAGCAGTGGAGGAGGCAGAGGCAGAAATTGTAGAACAAGCGAACTAATAAAAAGGAGGAAACAGAATATGAGTAAATTGTTTTCCAAGGAGAACCGCGAAGCACTCACTGGCCCGTTGAATCTCAACAACCCTGTGGCTGTTCAGGTGCTCGGTATCTGCTCCGCTCTGGCTGTCACCTCTCAGCTTGAGCCTGCCATTGTGATGGGTCTCTCAGTGACCATCATCACGGCATTTTCTAATGTGATTATTTCTTTGTTGCGCAAGACCATCCCCAATCGTATCCGCATTATCGTGCAGTTGGTGGTCGTGGCTGCGCTCGTTACCATCGTGAGCCAGGTGCTGAAAGCCTTTGCTTACGACGTGAGTGTTCAACTGTCCGTCTACGTCGGTTTGATCATCACCAACTGTATCCTGATGGGACGCCTTGAGGCTTTCGCCATGCAGAACAGCCCCTGGCCTTCGTTCCTCGACGGTATAGGCAATGGTCTCGGCTATGCCTGGGTGCTTGTTGTCGTTGGTTTCGTGCGTGAACTCTTCGGCTTCGGAACACTGCTTGGTTTCCAGGTTGTGCCCGACGGCATGTATGAGGCTGGCTACATGAACAACGGTATGATGGTGATGCCCGCCATGTCACTCATCATTGTCGGTTGTGTCATCTGGGCTCATCGCAGCATCAACAAAGAAGAGAAGAAATAACATACCTAACAAATCAATAGAAAGAATATGGAACACATGTTAAGTTTGTTTGTCCGCTCCATTTTCGTGGACAACATGATATTCGCATTCTTCCTGGGTATGTGCTCTTACTTGGCTGTATCCAAGAATGTAAAGACAGCGCTCGGTTTGGGTGTGGCTGTAACGTTCGTGTTGCTCGTCACCGTGCCCGTTGACTATGCGCTTCAGACCTACGTGCTCGGTCCCGACGCCATCGTCAAGGGCGTAGACCTCACCTTCCTCGCCTTCATCCTGTTCATTGCCGTCATTGCCGGCATCGTGCAGTTAGTGGAAATGGTGGTCGAGCGATTCTCTCCCTCACTCTATGCTTCTCTGGGCATCTTCCTGCCTCTGATTGCCGTGAACTGTGCCATCATGGGTGCTTCGCTCTTCATGCAGCAGCGCGTTCAGATGGATCCCGAGACCAGCAGTCAGGCTATCGCCGGCTTCGGCGATGCCATTGCCTATGCGCTGGGTAGCGGTATTGGATGGTTGCTCGCCATTGTTGGTTTGGCAGCTATTCGTGAGAAGATGGCCTATACAGACGTGCCCAAGCCACTCCAGGGTCTTGGCATCACGTTCATCACCGTAGGTCTGATGGCCCTCGCCTTTATGTGCTTCTCAGGTTTGAAAATCTAAAAGTAGGAGGAATAGACAATGGATATGAATTTGATTTTGACAAGCATTGCAGTATTCCTGGTAATCATCATCGTATTGGTTATCATCCTGCTCGTTGCTAAATCTTACTTGTCGCCTAGCGGCAACGTAAACGTGACCATCAATGGCAAGAACACCGTCAGTGTGCCACAGGGCGGTTCACTCCTTTCAACGCTCTCGCAAGAAGGCATCTTCCTTCCCAGTGCCTGCGGTGGCAAAGGCTCGTGCGGACAGTGCAAGCTCCAAGTTCCCGAAGGTGGTGGTGAGATTCTCGACTCAGAGAAGGGTCACTTCACCCGCAAGCAAGTGAAGGAGAACTGGCGCCTCGGTTGCCAGTGCAAGGTGAAGAGTGACATGAAGATTCAGGTGGACGACTCTGTAATGGGTGTTAAGGAATGGGAGTGCACCGTAATCGGCAACAAGAACGTGGCTACGTTCATCAAGGAGTACAAAGTGGCACTGCCTCCAGGCGAGCACATGGACTTCGAGCCCGGTTCGTATGCACAGATCAAGATTCCTGCATTCGAGAATCTCTCGTACGACACCTTCGACAAGGAACTCATTGGAGACACCTACCTGCCCGCATGGGAAAAGTTCGGTTTGTTCCCCCTCAAGTGTACGAACCCCACGCCCACCATCCGTGCATACTCAATGGCGAACTATCCCGACGAAGGCGATATCATTACGCTCAACGTCCGCATCGCCACACCTCCCTTCAAGCCCAAAGAGCAGGGTCCTGGCTTCATGGACGTCAACCCCGGTATTGCCTCATCTTATATCTTCAGCCTGAAGCCCGGCGACAAGGTTATCATGAGCGGTCCTTACGGAGAGTTCCGTCCCGTCTATGGCTCAGGTCGCGAGATGATTTGGGTCGGAGGTGGTGCCGGTATGGCACCTCTGCGTGCGCAGCTCATGCACATGCTCAAGGGCCACGGCGTCAAGCCCGAAGATCGTCAGCGCCCCATGCACTATTTCTATGGTGCACGTGCGTTGGAGGAGATTCCATTCCTCGACGATTTCCTGCAGTTGGAAAAAGAATTCCCCAACTTCCACTTCCATCTTGCTTTGGACCGTCCCGATCCCAAGGCAGACGAAGCAGGCATCAAGTACACTGCTGGCTTCGTAGCTCCGGTGATGGGCGACACCTATCTCAAGCAACACGAAGCCCCCGAGGACTGCGAATACTACCTCTGTGGTCCTCCAATGATGGCAAAGACCGTGCTCGACTTGCTTCATAGCCTGGGCGTAGAAGATGATATGATTCGATTCGATAACTTCGGTGGATAAAATAATCTGCCAGTATGACATAATCGAAAAGCATTAAAATAGTGGCGCCCCATTCTTAGGGACGCCACTATTTCGTTTCTCTGCTCCCACGAACTTTCTACTCTTTGCTCCAAACTGTTCTACTCTCTGCTCCCACGAACTTTCTACTCTTTGCTCCGAACTGCTCTACTCTCTGCCCTCCGAACTTTCTACTCTTTTTTCCGAACTGCTCTACTCTCTGCCCTCCGAACTTTCTACTTTCTGCTCCCGAAGTATTCGTTTCTCTGTCCCTACGAAAAACTATTCTCTGCTCCCGAATTATCTTCCCCGCTTTCAGCACTTATCTACTCTTTGCTTTCACAAATAATCAACCATCCGCTTGTTTGGCTCAAAAAAACAAATTCACCACGTGCGTACCTTCATCATCATACTGCTCTTCCTCCCCACCACTCTCTTTGCTCAACACCGCATCAAGGCATCGAGCGGAGAGGTGTTAGCCCATTCCCTGTCGTTTGAACCCGACAGCGAGAACGAGTCCCTTTCAGAAACGCTAAGCGAGATGATGAAAGCCTACCGCCACACCCAGCGCAAGGCAAATCGTCTTCGCGGAGAAGCCATAGCTCCTTTGCTTCGCAGCAAACGTCATCAGCATGCCCCCTTCAATCAATCATGTCCTTACTATACTTATCAGGACGGGACGAAGAGCGAAGAGCGCTGTGTCAGTGGGTGTGTCGCCACTGCACTCGAACAGGTGGTAAGTTACTGGCGACATCCCGCAGCACTCACCGACACACTCTTCGGATGGGTGACTCCCTATTACGAGATACCCGACGTGCTTCCTGGCACGCCTCTTGATTGGGAGCATATCCTCGATCGGTATGAAGAGGGAACATACAGCGAGCAACAAGCAAAGGCTGTGGCAGACCTCATCTATTATCTTGGAGTCGCTGCCCACATGGGGTGGGGGACATCCAGCAGTGCAGCCTCCCTCTCCAGTGCGTTCGATCCCCTCTACGATGCCTTCGACTATAAGACGTTGGCGTTTGTGCAGCGCGGATTCTATTCCTCCGATTCCTGGAACCGCCTGCTCCGCAACGAACTGAAGAATGGTCGGCCCATCGTCTACACGGGTCACAACTTTGCGCTCATCGGACATTGCTTCGTCATCGACGGAGTCGACGAAGAAGGTTATTACCATTGTGTCTGGGGCGAACATAACCATGATGGCTATTTCGACCTTGACTATCTTGACGAATACGAACCATGGTTCGACCCAACACCCGAAGGTCAGCTCTGCGGCTTCTTCACCAACCAAACAGCCCTCTTCATGCATCCAGACGATTTCGTTATCGACATCAGCGATTCGTTGCGTGCCGACGACGCATTTCGCAGTGTGCGCTTCGACGCAGCAGAGTTTGCTTCGCAGCCCACCAATGCCGACTACACACGTGTTACCTTCACGCTCACCAACACCACGCAACACGCACTCTCTTACACCTTCGAGGCAATGACCTATCTGCCCACCGACACAGAGGTGTTCAAGCAAGCAGATTATTTGGGACTCACCACCGTCCATCTCCAGCCCTACGAGACTAAGAAGCATGACGTCTATTGCCAGTTTCGCAAGACAGGCGATAGAGTCTTTGGCGTTAGTGCCGACGATAAAACCATTCCTTTCTCTGTCCCAGTCCGTATCGACAATGCAAGTCCTCCCAGCTATGACTACGAACTCCATTCCTACCAGTTGCTGCGTTTGCCCACCGAAGACGGAGGAGAAGAACTCTGTCTGCGCCTCTTCCTTGATGTGACCAACACAGCAAGCAACGGAGAAGCCTGCTCCCTGCACTATTATTGTTTGGAGAGCGAGCAAGAAGCGCCCGAGCGCCGCCACTTCGGACTGCCCCAGATAAAGGCAGGAGCGACCTCTCGCCAAGTCGTCGATTTCCATCGTCTCACGGATGGCGACACCTACACCTTCTTCGTGCGTTATCCCTATGGCACCAAGAACATCCCCACCCACATCACAGTGCGTGCCGAAGATGCCACCGCCATCGCGCCACTCCGTATGGCCACGGAGAAGAACAAAAGCCCGCTCTTTGATCTCAATGGCCGCTACGCAGCACCAAGCTCCCGAGGCATTCTCATTCAAAACGGCAAGAAGTTGCTCCGTTGATGTATGCGCATGAGGGTAAGGCGCGTCCAACAAATCATAAAGCACATTCTGGGTGCTAACAAAACATTGTGGCAGCCAGCCCTTAGTCTTCACTTTCCAAAACAGCAAACCAATCATGAATCCAATACTCCTAATAGATAAATACAGCGAGGGCAATGACGAACTCCGTCAAGTGCTCCTCACCCACAGTACCCAAGTGGCAGAGATGGCCCTTCGCATCGCGCGTCAGCATCTTGAAATGCCACTCGACCTTGACTTCGTGCGCGAAGCCGCCATGCTGCACGACATCGGCATCGTGCGCACTCATGCGCCAGCCATCCACTGTCACGGCAGCGAGCACTATCTCCGTCACGGCCTTCTGGGCGGTGAAATCTTGCGAGCAGAAGGTCTCCCGCTCCATGCCCGCGTAGCAGAGCGCCACACCGGCACGGGGCTCACTGCCAAGAGCATCGTAGAGCAGCAACTTCCCTTGCCAGCCATCGACCTCGTCCCGGAGACGCTTGAAGAGCAGTTGATATGCTATGCCGATAAGTTCTTCTCCAAGACCCACCTTCAGCGCGAGAAGACCCCCGAAGAAGCACGCCGTTCGCTTGTCCGTTTTGGTGAAGACGGTCTTCTCGTCTTCGATCGTTGGTTACAAATGTTTGGCGTTTGAGCCACGCACTTCCGAAAGCAAGCTATATCTGCATTTTAAGGCGCGTTTTTCCGCTCTGCCGGTGGAAAAACGCGCTATTTTTTTGCCATACCATACTTTTTTTGTATCTTTGCCACGAAGTAAACCTAAACACAGACAATATGCTTACAGTAGAAGAACTGAACGATCGTCTCATCGATTTAGCTTTCGCCGAGGACATTGGCGACGGAGATCACACCACATTGTGTTGCATCCCCGCCGACCAAATGGGCGAGAGCAAACTCCTCATCAAGGAAGAAGGCATCTTCGCGGGTGTGGAGATAGCCAAACAGGTATTCCATCGCTTCGACCCCACCATGGAAGTCGAAGTCTACATCGAGGACGGAGCCCAGGTGAAGCCAGGCGACATTGTCATGAGCGTCAAGGGCAAGGAGCAGAGCCTCTTGCAGACGGAGCGTCTCATGCTCAACATCCTCCAACGCATGTCCGGCATTGCCACCATGACCCACAAGTATCAGCAAGCACTCATTGATGCCGGCACGGCAACCCGTGTGCTCGACACACGCAAGACCACACCCGGCATGCGTATGTTGGAGAAAGAAGCCGTAGCCATTGGCGGTGGCAAGAACCATCGCATTGGACTCTTCGACATGATTCTCCTCAAGGACAACCACATCGACTTCTGTGGCGGCGTCCACAACGCCATCTCCAGAGCCAAGCAGTACTGCAAGGAGCACGGCAAGGAGCTCAAGATAGAATGCGAAGTGCGCGACTGGAAGGAGCTCGACGAAGCACTCGCAGAGGGTTGCGACCGCATCATGTTCGACAACTTTACGCCAGCCGACACAGCCAAAGCCGTGAAGCACGTGGCAGCGTATGCCCAGCAGCACGGCATCGTACGTCCCGAAACAGAGTCCTCCGGCGGCATCACCTTCGACACGATGATACCCTATGCACAGGCAGGCGTCGATTTCATATCCTTCGGTGCGCTCACCCACAGCGTCAAGGGACTTGACATGAGTTTCAAGGCAGCCAACTCCTCCAAGTTGACCGTATAAACATAATCCATTCTCAACTATCAATCAGAGATGAAGAAATACATTTTTTTGCTCTTGTCTTGCCTTTTGGCATCGGCAAAAGGCAGTGCGTGCACCAACCTCATCGTAGGCAAAAAGGCATCAGCAGACGGTTCTACAATAGTCAGTTATTCTAGCGACTCCTTCGGCGCCTATGGCTACCTGTTCAGCTATCCCCATGCGTTGCACAAGCCAGGCGATACAAGGTTGCTCTATCACTACGAGACGAACAACTATTTGGGCGAGATACCAGAAGTGGCAGAAACCTACAACGTCATCGGACTCGTCAACGAACACCAGCTCACCATCTTCGAGACTACGTGGGGCGGGCGCGAAGAGCTCTGGGAAGGCGAAGGCATCATGGATTATGGCAGCCTGATGACCGTCACCCTGCAGCGTGCCAAAACAGCACGTGAAGCCATCAAGGTGCTCACCGACCTCGCCACCACCTACGGCTACATCAGCGAAGGCGAGTCCTTCACCCTTGCCGACCCCAACGAGATATGGATACTCGACATGGTGGGCAAAGGAAAAGGAGTGAAAGGTTGCGTATGGGTAGCCGTTCGGGTGCCCGACGACTGCATATCAGCCCATGCCAATCAGAGCCGCATCCGCCAATTTGCTCAGACCAAGAAGTTCGACAAGAAATTGGGCTACTACACCGTGGGCGATTCCGTCTGCTACAGCAAGGACGTCATCTCCTTTGCCCGCGAGAAAGGCTACTTCACAGGCAAGGATGCCGAATTCTCCTTCTGCGACGCCTACAATCCCCTCGACTTCAGCGGAGCACGCTTCTGCGAAGCCCGTGTGTGGAGCTTCTTCAACAAGTGGGCAGCCGACGACATGTCAGCCTATCTCGACTACGCCAAAGGCGAGAACCTCAACCACCCCTTCCCCCTCTTCGTGCGCCCCAAGCAGAAGCTCACTGTCCAGGACGTCAAGGACATGATGCGCGACCACTACGAGGGTACACCGCTCGAGATGCAGAGCGACCTCGGCATGGGCCCCTACGAGATGCCCTATCGTCCCACCCCGCTCACCTATGAGGTAGACGGCAAGAAGTATTTCAACGAGCGCCCCATCTCCACCCAACAAGCCAGTTGCATCTATGTGAGCCAGATGCGCTCCTGGTTGCCCAACCACATCGGCTGCTGCCTTTGGTTTGGCAACGATGATGCCAACATGGTGGCCATGGTGCCCATCTACTGCTCCATGAAAGAAGCCCCCGTTTGTTTCCACCAGAACACCGCCGACACCTTCCATTTCTCCTTCCGCTCAGCCTATTGGCTCTGCAACTGGGTGTCCAACATGGTCTATCAGCGCTATTCGCTGCTCTTCCCCGAACTACAAGCCGTGCGCGACAAGCTGGAGAAGACCTTCAACGCCTCACAGAGCGACATAGAGCAGCAAGCCAAGGGAATGGCAGAAGATGCAGCAAAGCGCTTCCTCTCTGACTATTCCAGCCGCCTGTCAGGCATGATGGCAGACGAGTGGATGCAACTTGCCCAGACCATCATTGTCAAATACAACGACATGGCAGTGAAGAAGACCGACTCGCTCGGCAACTACCTCAAGACTCCAGGTGGCGTAGAGGTGCCCGTGGAGCGTCCCGGCTATCCCGAGCGCTACCGTCGCACTATGGTCAAAGAGGCAGGAAAGCGCTATGCCGTGCCCGAATGACCCACCCCCTTTAGTCTATGGCCCATCAGCCTATAGTCGATGACCCACCTCCATAGTCTATGACCCATCAGCCCATAAGCTATCCCCCCCACCTGCCAACCAAAACATAAACCCGACAAACCACAAATAATATGGACAACGAATTGATCAAACAGTGCGAGCAAAAGGCTCAGGAGTGGCTCAACAGCCCCATCATCGATGCCGACACCAAGGCAGAGATACAGTCAATGATGAACAATGAGGATAAGACACCGCTCATCGATGCCTTCTATCAGAGCCTTGAGTTCGGAACCGGTGGCTTGCGCGGCATCATGGGTGCCGGCACCAACCGCATGAACAAGTACATCGTCGGCATGGCCACCCAAGGCTTCGCCAACTACATCAACAAGGCGTTTCCCGAAGGCGGCAAGAGCGTAGTTGTATGCCACGACTGTCGCAACAACGGTCGTCTCTATGCCGAGAGCGTAGCCAACATCTTCTCAGCCAATGGCATCAAAGCCTACCTTTTCGAGAGCCTTCGCCCCACGCCCGAGTGCAGTTTCGCCATCCGCCAGTTGGGCGCCGTGGCAGGCGTGAATGTCACAGCCAGCCACAACCCCAAGGAATACAACGGCTACAAAGCTTACTGGGCAGACGGAGCCCAGGTGCTTGCACCGCACGACAAGGGCATCATCGACGAGGTGAACCAGGTGAAGCTCGACGAGGTGAAGTTTGAAGGCAATGCCGACCTCATCCAAATCATCGGCGGCGAGATGGACTACGACTACATGACAGCCGTCAAGGAGGCGATGATCGACCAGGAAGTCATCCTGCGCCAGAAGGACATCAACATCGTCTACAGCGCCATGCACGGCACCGGCCGCCACATCGTGCCCCTCTGCCTGCGCAGTTGGGGTTTCCAGAACATCAATGTAGTGCCCGAGCAGATGGTGGTCGACGGCAATTTCCCCACCGTTGTCTCTCCCAATCCCGAGAATGCAGAAGCCATGACGCTTGGTATGAAGCTCGGCACAAAGCTCAACGCCGACCTCGTCGTTGCCACCGACCCCGATGCCGACCGTCTCGCTATCGTCTGCCGCGACAGCAAGGGTGAGTGGGTCATCATCAACGGCAACCAGACCGCCATGATGTTCGTCTACTACATCATCAAGAACAAGAAAGCCCTTGGCACGCTCAAGGAGAGCGACTTCCTCGTGAAGACCATCGTGACCACCGAGATGATAGCCCGCATGGCAGAGAAGAACAAGGTCGAGCTGCGCGACTGCTACACCGGTTTCAAATGGATCGCCCGCGAGATAGCCATCAGCGAAGGCAAGCAGAAGTATATTGGCGGTGGCGAAGAGAGTTTCGGCTTCCTGCCCTACGACAAGGTGCGCGACAAGGATGCTCCAGCCTCCATCTGTCTCATCTGTGAGATAGCAGCGTGGGCAAAGGACAACGGCGTGACGCTCTATGACCTCTTGATGGAGATCTACAAGGAGTACGGCTTCTCGTTTGAGCACACCATCAACGTGGTGCGTCCCGGCAAGACCGGCGCCGACGAGATCAAGCAGATGATGGTGGACTTCCGTGGCGACAAGGCGCCCAAAGAGATTGCCGGCAGCCCCATCGTCCTCACCAAAGACTACCAGTCGCTCACTGCCACCGACGGAGCAGGCAACGCCACCAAGCTTGACATGCCCGACACCTCGAATGTGCTGCAGTGGTTCTGTGCCGACGGCACCAAGATCAGCGTTCGCCCCAGCGGCACCGAACCCAAGATCAAGTTCTACTGCGAAGTCAAGGACGAGCTCGCCTCAGCCGAAGCCTATCCCTCCACCGTGGCAAAGGCGAAGGAGAAGATCGAAGCCATCAAGGCAAGCTTAGGTCTGTAAGCCACACCACATTATATAATATAAGCGCGCACGCGGGCGCAAGTAGAGCAAATCAGCTCGCTTGCGCCCGCGTCTTTTTTTTTGTGCTTTTCCCGTCAGCTAAGCTGGGTGAAACGCATCACCAGCATCGCCCACTCGCCATCCGTGCGTTTTGTCTCCACTTCGAGACCAAATGGTGCACAGTGTTCCAGGAGAAAAGCAATGTCCTGTTCGTAGAAACCACTCAGCAAGAGGCGCGTCTGAGGTGCAGACTTGAGTGCCGCCACATAGCGAGGCATCTCGCCCACGAGGATGTTGCGATTGATGTTCGCGATGAGCAAATCAGCGTCATGCGTGTCGGCAAGCACAGCCGCATCCCCCAGTCTCACCTCCATTCGCCCTGCCTCAACCGTCGGATTCAGCGAGGCATTCAGCAGCGTGTTCTCCACGCTCCACTCGTCGATGTCGTATGCCAGCAGCGCAGCTGCCCCACGCATCAGGCAGAGGAAGCCCAAGATGCCCGTACCGCAGCCCGCGTCCACCACCTTGCGCCCCTCCAGAGGCATCTCCAACAGTTGCGTGAGCAGCATACGCGTCGTCTGGTGGCTGCCCGTGCCGAAAGCCTGGCGTGGGTGGATGAGGATGCACAGCTCCGTGTCGGGTCGTTCGTGTTTTGTGTCGCACACCGCCAGCCTATCGTCGACCACGATGGGCTCGAATCCCTCCTCTTCCCATGCCTCGTTCCAGTCGCGGTCCTCCGCCTCCTTTTTATCGAAGCGGATGTCCACGTCCGTCATCGGGAAAAACTCAAGGAGTTCCTCAATCGCCTTTTCGTCGTAAGCGTTCGTCTGGACGTATGCCAGCAGCACCTTCTCCTCCTCATTAGGCATAAAACTCTCGCACCCGGCATCAGCCAGCAAAGCCGACAAGACGTCAGCCGCCGTCTCCGAATAGGGTGTCAGATGGAATGAAAGTTCAAAGTATTTCATCTTCTTTAAGTAGTAGCTTGCTTGTAAATCTTTTGCAAATATACGGAAAATAACAATATGTGGGGAATTTCCCTACCAAAAATAAGGAATTTCCTCTTGTCGTGTCGCAGAAATTGCTTAAATTTGCGCTCAAGATATAAAACAAAAGAATATGAAGAACCTATTTTTCGCAACGATGCTGCTCCTTGTGCTCCCCCTCCACCTGGTTGCACAGGACGACGACGACATGTACTTCGTACCGCAAAAGTCCTCCAAGGCAAAGCGCACCATCACGGTCATCTATGACGACTTCGACACCGACGACAGTGAAGGCAATACCGACTGCCATGTCGGCAAACTGCGCGACATCGACGAGTACAACCGTCGCGGCTACGGTGCGCAGGGAAGCGGCAAGGTCTATGGCGAAGTCTATGCCAACAACGACACGCTCTACATCACCGAGCAAGACCTGCAAGAGCGCAGCAGAGACATCTATGCCGACGATGACTACAGCTGCTGCAACCGCATCGTGCGTTTCCACGGAGGCATCCGCAATCCCTACTATTGGGACTACTACTACGACTGGGCATACGATCCCTGGTACTACGATCCCTGGTACTTCGGTCCCCGCTACATCGTATGGGGCGGCCCCTGGTACTACGACCCCTGGTATCGCCACGGCTGGATAGGCTGGCACTCATGGGGCTGGGGCGGCTATCGACCCGGTCACCATCACGGCTATCATCCCGGAGGCTACTACTACAGCAGTCATCGCTACCGCCCTGGTGATGGCATCGCCCTGGGGCGCACCGGCGGACGCAGCATGGCAAGCGGCAGCAACCGCTTTGGCGGCATCTCCTCCCAGCGCGGCACCCACACCACCCAATATGGTTCAGGGCCCAGTCGCAACACCGGCAACCGCAGCTACGTGACAGGCACAGGAGTGCGTGGCGGAGGCAGCACAACCACCAGCCGCACCACCGGCGTCAGCAGCACCGGCGTCAGCAGCAGCCGCGGCACCCGCAGCTACTCTACACCCAGCAGCTCTTCCAGCACCCGCAGCTACTCTACGCCCAGCAGCTCTTCTGGCAGCGTGCGCAGCGGTTCATCTCTGGGCAGCAGTTCCCCCGGCGGTGGTGGTTTCAGTGGTGGCGGCAGAGGCGGCAGCAGTTCCGGTGGCGGATTCGGCAGTCGCGGTGGTGGCAGAGGCCGCTGATGCTCCGCCAGGCGCCAGTTCTGACAGCATAAGATCGTCAGAGCAAAGACAGTCGAGCACCTCGCTTGCGCAGCAGTGATAGCAATCAATTTTTGAACACTTTACTATTTTAGGAACATATATGAACAGACGACTCCTTCTCGGCGTGATGATGGCATCAGCAGCCAGCCTGCACGCACAAGACACATATCTGAACAACCAACTCGTCAACAACAGCGACAAGCTCTTTGGCAGTGCGCGCTATGTGGGCATGGGCGGTGCCCTCGGTGCCCTTGGCGCCGACATCTCCACCATGGGGTGGAACCCCGCAGGCATCGGACTGATGCGCAAGGGAGAGACCTCGCTCACCTTTGGTGGTGTGTGGGACAAAGAAGGCACCAGCCAATACGGCAAAGGCAGTGCCACGCTCGACCACGCAGGCATGGTCTTCGCCATCGATCTGGGCAGTTCGAGCTCCAAGCTCCAGTATCTCAACATCGGTTTCAACTACCAGAAGAAGGCCAACTACAACAACTCCTTTACCGCCGACAACAACAGCCTCAACGGACTCTCCCAGCTCGACCAGTTGGCTGAGATGACCCAGGCAGGCTTAAACACCAAGGACAACCTCGCCGGCTTCTTGTATGAGACAGACATGTATGACGTTGCCAAAGACGCAGCAGGCAACGAATATGTCAGCAACAAGTACTACGGCAACCTCAACCGCTTCACCCAGCACACCAGCGGTTCGCTCAGCGGCTTCGACGTCAACTTCTCGGGCAACGTCAGCAACCGTTTCTATTGGGGTCTGGACATAGGCATCGACGCCTTGCGCTATCGAGCCTTCAACGACTACTATGAGGAGAAGTCGAACGAAGTGGACGCCCTCTTCCGCGACCACACGCTGCAAAACGACATCGCCATCGACGGCTGGGGTGTCAACTTCAAGTTTGGCGTCATCTTCCGCCCCATCGAGGAGAGTCCCTTCCGCCTGGGACTGACAGCAGAAACCCCCACTTGGTACAACCTCAAGCGCTCCACCTTCTACAACCTCTCAGAGGTAGTTTCAGACATGCACACCCAAGCGCTCCTGCCCGACAAGAGCATCACCACGCCAAGCTACGAGAGCTATATGGAATACTCCATACGCACCCCCTGGAAGCTGCGTCTGAGTGCCGGTTCCACCGTGAGCAACTACCTGGCTTGGGGCATCGACTACGAATATGCCAACAGTGCCAGCACCAAGATGGGCTATCCCTACAATGCCATCAGTGATCCGCATAACTCCCTCTTCAGCAACGAGCCAGACAAGGACATGAACGAACTCACAAAGAACAACCTCAAGGCGGCGCACACCTTGCGCCTCGGTCTCGAGTATAAGCCCATCAGTGCCGTTGCCATCCGCCTTGGCTACAACTATGCGACGAGTGGCTACAAGGACCACCCCACGTTCGACCAATTCAGCCTCAACTGTGCAGCAAGAGATTATGCCACCTCAACCCACTACATGACCTTGGGCGACGCACACGCCCTCACGCTCGGTCTTGGCTACAAGTGGAAGTCGGTCTATCTCGACCTCGCCTACAAGGCACGCACTCAAAAGGCAGACTTCTATGCCTTCGACACCAGTTTCACGGCAGCCAACAGAAGTTTTGCAAAGGATAATCCCGAGCATGCCGGCCTCTCGATCGACCCCGTCAAGGTGGACCAGACCAAGCACCAGCTGACAGCAACCTTAGGCTTCAAGTTCTGAGTTGACAACGAGCCGCACCCATAGTGTCATCAGTATGCGTTTGAGGAAACTTCTCGATGAGGCTTCCTCAAACGCCTCGTCTTGTGCCGAAGGTGCCAACCCCTTGCTCGCCTATCTCGATGGACTCAGCCATGCGCAGTTTCGCACGGCATGCCAGTCGCTGGGCGACCATTTGCTGCCATCCCTGCCCAACGACGCGTTCTGGCAGGTGGCGCAGCAACTCGTTTCGTGGAACCGCAAGGCATTCCTCGTCACCGTCATGAAGCGGGTGGGCGAGGAGCGCATCGACATGAGCGACGAGCAGGGCAGCTGCGCTTCATTCTTCCGGTCGCTCGTTTCGCAGACAGAGGACGTGCGCAAACTCTCCACCTTGCTCATCCCCAAGCTCAGCCATCCTGCCCCCATACGCTGGATGTTTCGCATGATGGAGGTTGCCGATGCGCAACAGCGCATAGCCCTGCTCATGCAGTCGGGCGCAACGCAAGCAGCCACCTATTTTGCCCTGCTCGGCTTCCTGCGCGAAGTGGAGCACGACAGGCAGCAGCTGCTGCTGGTGGCGCGCACCCTGGTGCAGCGGGGCGATGCGAAATCCTGGAATATGGCATCCCTCCTGCGCTCCTATTTTGGACTCACCGAGCTGCGCGGCACCTTCTCCCTTCGCGTCGAAAACTACGAACTCTCTGCCCTCGCCACAGATTTCACAGCCTTCTCGAAGAAGATCTCCTGAGGCAAAAAATAGGTGGTACAGCAGAACAAAAAAATTTCTGCTGCAGAAAATAAAAGTTTCTGCTGCAGAAACCGACAATTTCTGCTGCAGAAACTAAAAGTGCACGCTGCGGAAACCGGAACGGACGTCTGGAAGCCGTCGTGTGCCCCGGGCGGTTCATCCGTCACTTTCCAGTCAAAGCCCATCCGCTCCCCCGGACGTGGCAAGCCGAAATCGATGGCTCGGTGGCATCACACTAAAAAATCCTTGCGAGAGAACACCTTGCAAGGATTTTTTTTTGCTCATATCATTCTTTTTTGCTATCTTTGCGCCCGATTATATAAAAAAGAAAAAACAAAGCAACGCGATATGACAAAGAAATTTGCAGAGCGCAATGCGCTCAACCTCTCCGACATCAACAAAGAGGTGCTCAAGCAGTGGGACGAAGAAGACCTCTTCCACAAGAGCATCGACGAGCGTGAAGGCTGTCCTTCATTCATCTTCTTCGAAGGACCTCCAAGCGCCAACGGCCACCCAGGCATCCACCACGTGCTGGCGCGCTCCATCAAGGACACCTTCTGCCGCTTCAAGACGATGAAGGGCTTCAAGGTCAACCGCAAGGCAGGATGGGACACCCACGGACTCCCCGTCGAGCTCGGCGTGGAGAAGGAGCTGGGCATCACCAAGGAAGCCATCGGAAAGACCATCACCATCGAGGACTACAACCAGAAGTGCCGTCAGAACGTGATGATGTACACCAGCGAATGGACCGACCTCAGCCACAAGATGGGCTACTGGGTCGACATGGAGCACCCCTATATCACCTACGACAACAAATACATCGAGTCGCTCTGGTGGCTCCTCAAGCAGCTCTACAACAAGGGACTCCTCTACAAGGGCTACACCATCCAGCCCTATTCGCCCGGAGCCGGAACGGGACTCTCCAGTCATGAGCTCAACCAGCCCGGATGCTATCGCGACGTCAAGGACACCACCGTGACCGGCATCTTCCAGGTCAAGGCAGAGCAGGCAAAGGCCATGCCCGCCGAATGGACAGAGTGGGGCACACCCGCCTTTGTGGCATGGACCACCACACCCTGGACCCTGCCCAGCAACACCGCGCTATGCGTGGGTCCCAACATCGACTATGTGGCTGTACAGACCTTCAATCCCTACAACGGCGATCGCCTCACACTCATCATGGCAGAGGCGCGTCTGAAGGCATATCTCCAGGGAGACGAACTGCAGACCCTCGCCCAGATGGAGGCACTCGACATCAACCAGGTCGACGGCAAGAAGTTGCCCTACCGCATCGTCGGACGCTACAAAGGCACCGACCTCGTGGGCTACGCCTACGAGCAGCTCATGCCCTGGGTGAAGCCCTGCGAGAAGGTGAGCGACCTCGCTCCCGCCTATGTGCAGACCTACGCTGCCGAGCATCCCGAAAAGACCTTCCAGCACGGACAGGACCGCTTTGTGGAAATCAGCGACAAGGCGTTCCGCGTCATCCCAGGCGACTACGTCACCACCGAGGACGGTACGGGCATCGTGCACATCGCTCCTACCTTCGGTGCCGACGATGCTAAGGTGGCAAAGGATGCCGAGATACCTTCCCTCTACATGATCAACACGCTCGGCGAGACACGCCCCATGGTCGACCTCACCGGCAAATACTATCTGCGCGAAGAACTCGCACCGGCTTTCCTCTCGGCGTGTGTCACAGAGGGCTATCAGCTCCACGAGGGACATTTCGTCAAAAACGCCTACGCCCCCGAGTTTAACCCCGGAGGCAAGTATGACGAGAAGGCAGCCCAGAAGGCCGACGACCTCAACGTCACCATGTGTCTTGAAATGAAGAAGCAGGGTATCGCCTTCCGCATCGAAAAGCATGTCCACAACTACCCACACTGCTGGCGCACCGACAAGCCCGTCCTCTACTATCCCCTCGACTCATGGTTCATCCGCAGCACCGCTGCCAAGGAGCGCATGATGGAGCTCAACAAGACCATCAACTGGAAACCCGAATCTACCGGAACAGGACGCTTCGGCAAGTGGCTTGAGAACCTCAACGACTGGAACCTCTCACGATCGCGCTTCTGGGGCACACCGCTCCCCATCTGGCGCAACCGCGACTCACGCGAGGAGATCTGCATCGAGAGCGTCGAGCAACTCTACAACGAGATAGAAAAGGCTGTGGCAGCTGGTGTTATGGACACCAATCCGCTCAAGGAGCGCGGTTTCGTGCCCGGCGACATGAGTCAGGAGAACTACGACCGCATCGACCTGCATCGCCCCTACGTCGACCAGATTCAACTCGTGGGAGAGAGCGGCGCCGTGCTGACGCGCGAACTCGACCTCATCGACGTATGGTTCGACTCGGGCGCCATGCCTTATGCACAGATCCACTATCCCTTCGAGAACAAGCAGCTGCTCGACTCGCGCACGGTCTATCCCGCCGACTTTATCGCAGAGGGTGTCGACCAGACACGCGGTTGGTTCTTCACGCTCCATGCCATTGCCACCATGGTTTTCGATTCGGTTGCCTACAAAGCGGTCATCAGCAACGGTCTTGTGCTCGACAAGAATGGCGTCAAGATGTCTAAACATCTGGGCAACAGTGTCGACCCCTTCCAGGCCATCGAAAAGTATGGCAGCGATGCCGTGCGTTGGTATATGATCACCAACTCGCAGCCTTGGGACAACCTCAAGTTCGACCCAGAAGGCGTGGCTGAGGTGAGCCGCATGTTCTTTGGCAAACTCTTCCAGACCTACAGCTTCCTCACCATGTATGCCAACGTCGACGGCTGGTGCTACGAAGAAGCTGAAGTGCCCATGAATGAGCGACCCGAGATGGACAGATGGATACTCTCTGCCCTCAACAGCCTCGTGGCTGAAGTCACCGACTGCTATGAGCAGTATGAGCCAACACGCGCTGGCAGACTCATCCAGACCTTCCTGGTGGACAACGTCAGCAACTGGTTTGTGCGCCTCTCCAAGAAACGCTTCTGGGGCAGCGCCATGAGCACCGACAAACTCAGTGCCTACCAGACACTCTACACCTGTCTCGAAACGGTGGCGCAACTCATGGCACCCATCGCTCCCTACTATGCCGACCGCCTCTATCGCGACCTCAACGAAGCCACTGGCCGCAAGGCGGGCAGCGTGCATCTGGCAGCCTTCCCCGTTTGTGATGCCACCATCATCGACAAGGAGCAGGAGCAGCGCATGGCGCTCGCACAGCAGATCACCTCGATGATTCTCTCGCTCCGCAAGAAGGAGCAGATCGTTGTCAAGCAGCCGCTCCAGCGCATTGCCATACCTGCCATCGATGCCGACCAACAGCGACGCATCGAGGCGATGAAGCAGCTCATCCTCGACGAGGTGAACGTCAAGGAACTGGAGTTTGTGGAAGGACAGGGCTTGCTCGTCAAGAAGGTGAAGTGCAACTTCCGCACTATGGGCAAGAAACTCGGAAAACTCATGAAGGACGTCAACCTCGCAGTGCAGGCGTTCACGCAGGAACAGATAGCACAGCTCGAGCAGGGCAGCATCAACGTGGCGCTGCCCAGTGGCGAAACGGCACTCGTCGAACTTGAAGATGTGGAGATCTACAGCGAGGACATCCCCGGATGGACCGTTGCCAACGAAGGCAGTCTCACCGTGGCGCTCGACCTCACCATCACCGAGTCGCTGCGTCTCGAAGGTGTGGCACGCGAAGTCATCCGCAGCATCCAGCAGCTCCGCAAGGAGAGCGGTTTCGACATCGTGGACCGCATACGCGTCACCCTCCCCACAACCGACGACAACGCCAAGGTGCTGGAGGCTCATGCCGACTACATCGCATCGCAGGTGCTTGCCGACAGCATCACACTGGGCGAGGCGCTCACCGTGGCTAAAATCTGAAGAACAACCAATCGCGGAGGAAGATAGACGGGAAGCTCCGTCTGTCTTCCGACCCGCACAACAGCTAATCATTATAACCTTTAAATCAAAATCTAATGGAAGAGAAGAAATGCTACAGCGACGCCGAACTCGAGGAGTTCCGCGAGCTGATCAACCAGAAACTTGCCCTTGCCGAGCGCGACTACACGCGCATCATGGACGAACTCAGTGGGGCCAACAGCAACGAAACAGACGAAACGGCGCCCACCTACAAGGCTCTCGAAGAGGGATCGCTCGTCAACACGAAAGAGCAACTCTTTGCACTTGCCAACCGCACACAGAAATACATCACGGGACTCAAGGCTGCGCTCATACGCATCGAAAAGAAGACCTATGGCATCTGTCGTGAGACGGGCAAACTCATCCCCAAGGAGCGCCTGCGCGCCGTGCCTCATGCCACCCTCTGCATCGAGGTGAAGCAGAACAACCGTAACCACTAATCCCTCTCTCCCTCCCCTCAGGAAATCCCAAATATTCAATGAAGAAGCGTCAAATCACCCTTTCCGTTGCACTCGTCCTTCTGCTCGTCATCATCGACCAGTGGATCAAGATTTATGTGAAGACCCACTTTGCCTTGCACGAGACCTATGAGGTGGCGAGTTGGTTCAAGCTGGTGTTCGTCGAGAACAATGGCATGGCATTCGGCATGGAGCTTGGCGCCAAAATCCTGCTCACACTCTTCCGCCTCGTGGCGTGCGGTGGCATCATCTGGTATATGGTGCGGCTCATCAAGCGCGCCGCACCGACGGGCTATCTGCTGACCATCGGTGTCATTCTGGCGGGTGCCTTGGGCAACATCGTCGATTGCATGTTCTACGGACTCGTCTTCGACAACCCGGCGCAGGGTGTGGCACAATTTGTGCCCTTCGGCGAAGGATATGGCCCATTTCTGGAGGGAAGGGTGGTGGATATGTTCTACTTCCCCCTCTTTGAGTTCAACTGGCCCGAATGGTTGCCATTCGTTGGCGGCGACCATTTCATCTTCTTCAGTCCCGTATTCAATTTCGCTGACGCTTGCATCAGTTGTGGTGTGGTGGCGTTCATCCTCTTCTACCACAAACAACTGACCAGAAAAGGCGAAAAAGAGCCGGTCGATGCCCATGAGTAACTGTTGCATACCGAAACGAGGAATACCAACAGCCTCCGTCCTGCCACCAGTAGGACGGAGGCTTGCTGCGCTGCCCTTCTCTCTGCTTGCCTCTGTCCTGCTTCCTCTTTTTCTCCTCGCCTGCAAGCCCGGCGCACCGTCGGGCGTGCTCCCAGAAGCTGAGATGGAAGAACTGCTCTATGAATACCACATCGCACAGTCAGTGGGAGAGCAAGACAGAAAGGACGTTGACAGGGCACGCTACCTCAACGTGCAGAGTGTGTTTGAGAAACATGGCATCACCGAGGCGGAGTTCGACAGTTCGATGGTGTGGTATGCCTCACACGCCGACGTGCTGCAGCGTATGTATGGACGCATCATTGCGCGTCTGGAGGGAGAGGCAACACAGATGGGTGTGGGCGTGAGCGAAACTGAGGTCTATGCCAACCTATCGCAGACGGGCGACACGGCGAATATCTGGGCGGGACCGTCCATCCTCTATCTCCCCAACGATCGCTTGCACAACCTCGTCACCATCACGATGTCTGCCGATTCGACCTTCCTGCCAGGCGACGACTTCAAGCTCTCGTTCTCCACACACTTCATCACCAACTCCCAGCAGGAGGCGTATGCCTTCCTCTCCGTCTTCTATACCGACGGGAGCTGTAAGGCTGCCCACCAGCGCATCGGTGCGAACTATGATGCGCTCATATCTCTGCCTTCCGACATCAACCACAACGACCGACGGGCTCAGCGCATCGTCATCACCTTCTATCGCCCGGTTGATCGCTATGCGAGCGATGCCACCTATTTCTTCCTCACACAACCCGCCCTGTTGAGAATCCACAAGAAGCAAGAGCCTGCAACGCCTGCTGAGGATGGCAGCAGCGATGCCGTTGCGCAAGACAGCCTATCGTCTGCCACCGACAGTCTGGCTGCCGTGTCCGACTCTGCCAAGTCCCTTCCCGACCTTCCTCGTCTCGCTCCTTCTGAGAAGCGGCTTTCGCCCACCGAGAAGCGAGACAGCCGCAAGGTGGAGCGGACGGTCAACATCGTCAAAGAGAAACCCATACAGCGCCGCCTCATGCGCAGACGCAGATGAGTGAGGCTTCTCCGGCTGCCCATTTCTCCCTAATATCATCGAGAAGGAAGTCTTCTCTTGTCGCTCAATACCAAGAATTAGGTATTGTGCAGGTCTGCGAAAAGTATTAACTTTGCCCCCAAAATCATAACATTCTATCCATACAAGGCGATGAAACGAATGAAACTCTATGAGGCGGACGACAAGATGATTGAACTCATCCGCGACAACTACAGCGTGCTGCAAGGACTCAATGCCTTTGGCATCAGTCTCGGTTTCGGCGACAAGACGGTTAGAGAGGTGTGCGAACGACAGGGGGTGGACTGCTACACGTTTCTCGTGGTTGTCAACTTTATCATCAACGGAAGTCAACCCACACAGCAGGACGCGCGCATCTCTGTGGGGACGCTCATGACCTATCTGCGTGCTTCGCATAAGTATTTCCTCGACTGCCAGTTGCCCAATATTCGAGCCAAACTGGACGAGGCGCTGAGTGCCGAAAATAAACTCACGGCGCTCATTATGCGCATCTATGACGAATACGCACAGGCGATACGCCAACACATGAAGTATGAGGAGAAGACGCTCTTCCCCTATGTGGAGGCTTTGATGCGGGGGGAGCCCAAAAATGACTACAACGTGGAGATTTTCTCGAAACATCATGGCGAGACAACGAGCAAACTGCTCGAGCTGAAGAGCATCATCATCAAGTATCTGCCCGACAACGGGCTCACCAGCAACCGTCTCATCTCCACACTCTACGACATCTACAACAACGAGGAGTGGCTCAACAACCACAGCGAGGTGGAGGATAATATCTTCATTCCTGCCATTCGGGTACTGGAGGAGAAAACGAAGAATGAGGACCTGTCGGCAAGACTGACGAACATCATCGGGCAGGGAGGAGATGCTGTGTCTGAGCGCGAAAAGGAAATCATACGCTGTCTGGTGCAGGGCATGACGAACAAGGAGATAGCAGGGCAACTCTTCATCTCGGTCAACACCGTCATCACACACCGACGCAACATCGCTCGAAAACTGCAGATCCACTCGCTCGCGGGTCTCACCATCTATGCCATTGCCAACAATATCATCGACAGTGCGTGGATGCCACAGTCTTGATGGATGCTTTTTCCCCCCCCCTACTATGTTTCCACTGAGCCCTTGAGGCGGATGCTTCCCCCCACTATGTTTCCACTGAGCCCTCGATGCGGATGACTACGCTCCAAGTACGGATACAAAAAAAGGCGCACAATTATGTGCGCCTTTTTGAGCCTCTAGGCGGACTCGAACCGCCGACCCACGCATTACGAATGCGTTGCTCTACCAACTGAGCCATAGAGGCTGATGGATTCCTCGGGGACGGCTGATGCTGACCTTTGGAAGCTGCCACCAATCGGCACGCCCTTCGGAAATCGGATGCAAAGTTACGAAAAAAGTTTTTATTTGCAAGACTTTCGCCCCAGAAATTTAAAAAAAAGACAAAAAAAGTAAACAACACGCTCGACTACACCCTCCGTCAAGGCTCTGCCACTGCTTTCTGTGGGGCATCTTGTTCATTGCCTTCTGCTGCTTGTTTTGTCTGTGCCTCTGCTGCTTGTCTAATCTTTTCTTTCAGCAGCTTTTCTTAGATAATTCAGGTGGGTCGATTTAATAATACGGGTCCTCGTATTATATATAAATAGGTGTAAGAAGGATCTGTGGCTCAGAAAGTGGTGCTCAGCGATACGCTGCAACCCAGGATATGCTGGGCAAGCTTAATGTGGGCGGATGCATATCGTTCGGGTGTATAGAGGTAGTTCGCAATGGCTTGTGGTGCCGCCATTGCTTGCAACGGTGCAGCGGCGACGGCGGAGCGAAGTTCGGAGGCGTGGTAGTGACCGAATGTGCCACGATAGGGCATGAGGGAATAGTCGTAGTCAAGGTTGATGCGCCACACGAGATTACCCTTGGTGGCGAAGTTAATGTTCAACTCTGTGCCCAGATTGAAAGCACTCTTGCCTTCGATGGAGAACATGGGAAGGCAATCGTTGTCAGCACCATTCGTGGCAAGGAGATGGTCGATGTGCTGGAAGAAATCGGCGCGTTTGCCAGACTGGTCGCCCCAGTACCAAGTGTTGCCGGCAAAACGGGCACCAACAAGCAGTTTGCCACCGATGGAGCACCAACGGCTGATGGGGTAGTCGCCATAGATGCCTGCATCTAAGGTGAAATTGACTATCTGGTTGTTTGTGGTCTTACTGAAGCCCTTGTCGGGATGGGGGCATTCGCTCCATTCTGGCATGAGGGGCAGACCCGAAACACGAAAGCGACCTCCCACGCCTACATGGGGATTGACGAAATAGGCTCCTTCGATGCCTGTCACGGCACTGACATTCTTCTTGATGCGTACCGGTCCTCCTATGGCTTTGATACTTTCGGGCACTGAGAGGTCGGCAAGCAGAAAACCGGCACCAAGCTGTAGGGAGAGGAAGAAGCCCTGTTCACGCTGTGGCTCGTTGAACGCTTGGGGGGTGCGGATGGTGTGCTTGTCCTTGAAGATGAGGTCTGTGAGCAGGTAGCCGAGCTCGGTGCTGATGATGCCTATGCCAGCACCACCCATTACATCAGCCACCCAATGGCGATTGTTGAGGACACGCATGATGCCCACGCCGGATGCTATGGCGTAGCCACCGATGGAGTACCACGGCGAGCGCGTTTGACCATATTCCTTGTGGAGTATGGTGGCTGCCATGAAGGCTGTGGCGGTGTGGCCCGAGGGAAAGGAGTTGCTGGTGGAACCGTCGGGGCGTGTGCTGCGGGCGGTGTACTTGATGGAGTTGACAAATGTGGCCATCAGGGCAGCAGAGAAGGCATTGCTCAGGAGCAAGCGCCCCCATTTCGACCTGCCCTCCACGCCACAGGCCTTGAGCAGATAGGTGGCTCCGAGGGGCACGTACTGCGCATAGTCTTCTGCTTCGCCTAAAAAGCGGATCTTGCTTCTGCTCTCCACCTTGTCTACTTGGTTTTGCGCTATGGCAATGGACAAACCCGTTGCAAGAAAGGGTAGGGTGACGCGGCTGAGTTCGCGCTTCCAGTTGTGCTTTTCGCTCTCCACTACTGGGTGCTCCAGGCTGTCAGCCTTCGATGTGCACATTATTATATCGGTATCGCACGGGCATGCATATAGTGTGTCCGCTTGTGCGCGCACGGAGAGCGCACAGACGCAAAGTAGGCTGACCAGGAGGCAGCAGCTGAGGAAGAAGGGACGTAACATTAGTTTTTTTGATGTCTCAACGAAGGTTTAGTGCGAAAAACACCGCAAAATTATTCAAAAATGTGAAAATATGCAAAAAAAGTGCGACAAAATGTGTGCTCGTATCAAGAAAAAACTTTATCTTTGTGGTCGAAACATGAAAAACTAATTTTAACGCAAATCCATAAAGAAATGAAACCTACACTTTTCCTCCTCGCTGCTGGTATGGGTAGCCGCTACGGTGGTCTCAAGCAGCTCGATACACTGGGTCCTCAAGGACAGAGCATTATGGACTACTCTATCTATGACGCTATCCAGGCTGGCTTTGGCAAGATTGTATGGGTCATCCGCAAGGACTTCGAAGAGCAGTTCCGTACCCAAATTCTGGCTAAGTATGAGGGACAGATTCCCTGCGAACTCTGTTTTCAGGCACTTGACGCACTGCCCGAAGGATTCACCGTGCCTGAAGGCCGCCAAAAGCCTTGGGGCACGAATCATGCTGTGCTCATGGGCAAGGGCGTTGTGAAAGAACCTTTCGCTGTGCTCAACTGCGACGACTTCTACGATCGTGATGCCTTTATGGTGATGGGCAAGTTCCTCAGCGAACTACCCGAAGGCAGCAAGGGCAAGTATGCCATGGTTGGTTTCAGCGTTGCCAAGACGCTCTCTGAGAGCGGCACCGTGAGCCGTGGCATCTGCGAAAACGATGAGCAGACACATCACCTCACCTCGGTGGTGGAGCGCACCAAGATTGCACGACTTGAGGACGGCACTGTGGCTTATCGTGCCGACAACAAAGAGGATGGAGAGTGGGTGCCCGTTCCAGAGAACGCACCTTGCTCCATGAACTTCTGGGGGTTCACACCCGACTACTTCGACTACAGCGAAGAGTACTTCAAGGAGTTCCTCTCTGATCCCAAGAACCAGGAGAACCTCAAGAGCGAGTTCTTCATCCCTCTCATGGTGGACACACTCATCAAGCGCGTCGAAGCTACTTGTGAGGTGCTTCCCACCACATCTATGTGGTTTGGCGTCACCTATCCCGAGGATCGTCCCGGTGTTGTGGAAAAGTTGGCTAAGTTGCATGCCGACGGTCAGTACCCCGACAAGATGTTCTAAAAAAATAAAGGCGCACGAAGTGGTAATGCACTGCGTGCGCCCATTCGCGCGATAATAGCTCAGTTGGTAGAGCATTGGCTTCCCAAGCCGAGGGTCGCGGGTTCGAGTCCCGTTTATCGCTCTCATCATCCATCCATTTAAAACACAGTTTTGACTCCTCCCCATGGCATCGCAACAGATAAGACATGAAGGCGTTGTGACAAGCGTCGGGAACGGAATCGTCCAAGTGCGCATCGTGCAGGCGTCGGCGTGCGCGGCTTGTGCCGCTGCCAAACTCTGCCAGAGCAGCGAAACAAAGGAGAAGATTGTCGAGGTACGCTGCAACTCCAAGCCCTACGAAATAGGGCAGCGAGTGGTACTAGTTGGGAGTTTGCGTCAAGGACTCAAGGCTACATGGTTGGCCTATGCACTTCCCCTGCTTTTTGTGGTGGCAACGGTTGCTGCGTGCAGCGTGCTCGGAGCGAATGATGCCCTTGCTGCCGCAAGTGCCTTGGTGGCGCTCTCTGTATATTATATATTAATATATATGTTGCGTGGACGGTTTGAGGCGAAATTCGGTTTTGAAATGGAATAGAACGGCCTTTGAGATGCAATGGAACGGTCTTTGAGATGGAATAGAACACCCTTTGAGGCTGAATCTTTTTTACAGGAAATAACAAAAAACAAAACAATAACATGAATGTGATTCAGATTGCAGTAATCGTGCTCGGAAGCATCGGTTTGGTATCTGCTGTGATACTGTTCTTTGCTTCCAAGAAGTTTGCTGTGCACGAAGATCCGCGCATCGGCGAAGTGGCTGCCGTGCTGCCTCAGGCAAACTGCGGCGGCTGTGGATACCCCGGTTGCGGTGGATTTGCCAATGCTTGCGTGAAGGCGTCGGCGAGCGGAAGCCTCGGTGACCTGAACTGTGCGCCCGGCGGAAAGGAAGTGATGGAAAAAGTGGCATGCATACTCGGACTGCAGGCAAGCGCTGCTTCACCCAAGGTGGCAGTGGTGCGCTGCTCAGGTACTTGCGATGCACGTCCCCACGCTGTTGTGTATGACGGCGCACATACTTGCCGCATCCAAAGCATGACGGGCATGGGCGAGACCCAGTGCCTCTACGGCTGCTTGGGCGAAGGCGACTGCGTCAGAGCATGTCTCTTTGGCGCCATTCAGGTGAATCCCGAAACGGGCATTGCTGAAGTGGACGAGACGAAGTGTACGGGCTGTGGCGCATGCCAAAAGGCTTGTCCACGCGGACTCATCGAACTGCGCCCCGTTGGTCCTAAGGGCCGCCGCGTTGTGGTGCTCTGCAACAACAAGGACAAAGGCATCATAGCCACCAAGGTGTGCAAGAACAGTTGCATTGGTTGCGGAAAGTGCGTGAAGACTTGCGAAAAGTTCGAAGCCATCACACTCGAAGCAAACCTCGCATATATCGATCCCGAAAAGTGCAAATTGTGCCGCAAATGTGAAGAGGTATGCCCGCGTGGAGTCATCAAGGGCTTCAACTTCCCACCAAAGAAGGCTGCTGCTCCTGCTCCCGGTACCGCTGAACATACTGCAGTTCCTGCTTCTCGCACCGCTGAACCCGCTACTCCTGCTGTTTCGGCTCCTGCATCTGATGCATCTTCTCCAACTAATTCTAATGAATCCACAAAACAGTAAGCAGATATGAAGACATTTAAGATTGGCGGTGTTCATCCCGCAGAGAATAAACTGTCTGCTGGCAGTCCCATTCGTGAGGCTGCTCTGCCCAAGCAGGCTGTTTTCAGTATGTTCCAGCACATCGGCGCACCTGCTAAGCCTGTCGTTAAGAAGGGCGACCTTGTCAAGGTGGGCACCCTGCTCGGTGAAGCGGGCGGATTTGTTTCAGCTCCGGTTTATTCAAGTGTAAGCGGCAAGGTGAGCAAGGTTGATGTGGCGCTCGACAGCAGCAACAGCCGTCGCATGGCGGTCTATGTGGATGTTGAGGGCGACGAGTGGGAAGAAGGCATTGATCGCTCTGCTACTTTAGAAAAACTCAGTGCTCACCCCGAACTGGATGCAAAGACCATAGTAGAGAAGATAAAGACGGCTGGCATTGTTGGTATGGGTGGTGCCACCTTCCCTTGTCATGTGAAACTCTGTCCACCTCCAGGCTGCAAGGCAGAATGTGTCATCATCAATGCTGTAGAGTGTGAGCCTTATCTCACTGCTGACCATCGACTGATGCTCGAGCATGCCGACGAGATTCTCGAAGGTGTGGAGTGCATCATGAAGGCTGTTGATGTGACAAAGGGCTATATCGGCATCGAAAACAATAAGCCTGATGCCATCGCGCTGATGACAGAAAAGGCCGCTTCGCATCCCAACATTGAAATCGTTCCTCTCAAGGTGAAGTATCCGCAAGGCGGCGAAAAACAACTCATCGACGCCGTGATTGCTCGACAGGTACCGGCTCCTCCTGCTATACCCATTGCCGTTGGTGCAGTGGTGCAGAACGTGGGCACAGCGTTTGCCATCTATCAAGCTGTGATGAAGAACAAACCGCTCATCGACCGCGTCATCACGGTGACGGGAAAGAGCGTGAAGAATCCTTCCAACCTCATGGCTCGTCTGGGCACCCCATTCCAGCAACTCATTGATGAGTGTGGTGGCTTACCCGAAGATACGGGTAAGATTATCGGTGGCGGACCGATGATGGGCAAAGCGCTCATCTCGCTCGAAGTGCCCATGACCAAGGGCTCAAGTGGCTTGCTCATCATGAACGACAAGGAGGCGCGTCGCAGCACCCCAGAGCCTTGCATCCGCTGCGCCAAGTGTGTGAGCGTTTGCCCCATGGGTCTCGAACCTTATCTTTTGGCAACGGTTAGCTCGCAGCAGGACTGGGAAACAGCAGAAAACGAAGACGTAGTTAGTTGCATCGAGTGCGGATCCTGCCAATTCACCTGCCCCAGCCATCGTCACTCGCTCGACAACATCCGTCTCGGCAAATCTACGGTCATGGGTATCATCCGCAGCAGAGCCCAGAAGTAAGTTTTACGCCTCCGCACTGCCCCTCACGCCTCCGCACGGTCTCCCTCGCACGGTCCTCGCACTGTCCCTCGCACGGTCTCCCACACTGTCTCTCGCACGGTCTCCCACACTGTCTCTCACACGTTGGCTCGCTCCCCGCAAGAGTTGTTCAGCATAGCCTCCTTGCAATGCCGGTGCACACGCAAATGAGGTCCGGTTGTTACGAAACAGAGAGCCAGTGTGTATGAAGCGATGAGCCTGTAAGTACGAGAATGAAGCCTGGAGGATACGGAGCAGTGCGCCGGAGGGCACGAAATAGAATCATTAGTAATCATCATAAAGAGACTCTTCCGACATCTGAATCAAAGCAGATGGGAAGTCTGACACAATCTATGAATAAACTTATCATATCCCTTTCACCACATGTTCATGGTGGCGACAGCGTCCAGAAGAACATGTATGGCGTATGCTTGGCACTTGTGCCGGCATTGGCAGCCAGTCTTGCCTTCTTCGGCGTGGGCGCAGCTGCAGTTCTGGCTACGTCCGTGCTGTCTTGCGTCTTTTTCGAGTGGGCGATAGCCAAGTTCCTGCTCAAGACAGAGCGTTGCACCATCTGCGATGGATCAGCCATCCTGACGGGTCTGCTTCTTGGTTTTAATCTTCCTAGCAATCTGCCCATCTGGATTGTCCTCATCGGAGCACTGGTTGCCATCGGCATCGGCAAGATGACCTTTGGCGGTTTGGGCTGCAATCCTTTCAATCCAGCGCTCGTAGGTCGCGTCTTCCTCTTGATATCGTTCCCCGTTCAGATGACTACATGGCCAGAGCCAGGTCAATTGACTGCTATGGGCGCAGACGCAGTAACCGCAGCAACGCCGCTTGGGCTTCTTGCGGCAGGTCGCATAGACGAGATACCTGGCGCAACCGACCTCTTGTTGGGTAATGTCGGCGGTTCGTTGGGCGAGGTCAGTGCACTTGCCCTCTTGCTCGGTCTGGCCTTCATGCTTTGGAAGAAGATCATCACCTGGCACATTCCTATCAGCATACTGAGCACCGTTGCAGTCTTTACGGGTGTCTTGTATTTGATTGATCCCACCACCTACGTCAATCCGCTTGTTCACTTGCTTGGTGGCGGCATGATACTTGGTGCCTGCTATATGGCCACCGACTACGTCACCTCACCCATGACTCGCAAGGGACAGATCATCTATGGATGCAGCATCGGTTTCCTCACCGTTGTCATCCGTCTTTGGGGCGCTTATCCTGAAGGCATGTCTTTCGCCATCCTCATCATGAACGCCTTTACACCCCTTATCAACACCTATTGCAAGCCAAAGCGCTTCGGCGAAATGGCTAAGAAAGGAGGCAAGAAATGAAAAAGTTGCAGTCGACATGGTATAACATGGTTATCGTGCTGACGCTTATCTGCGCTATAGCGAGCGGAGTGTTGGCATACGTAAACAATAAAACTCAAGGTCCCATTAACGCAATCAATCAGAAGAACCTCGAAGACGGTATTCGCAAGGTGCTTGGCGATGACAAAGTGGCCATCCCCGAACCCGAAAAACTCGAAGACGGAACACTCATCTATCGCACCGAGAAAGGAGTGGCAGTGCAGAGCGTCGATCCGCTCAATGCCAGTTTCGGTGGTGGTCTGACCGTTCTCACCGGTTTCGACACAGACGGAAACATCAAGGGATACACCATCCTCAAGACAGCCGAAACGCCGGGTCTTGGAGCCAAGGCTGACACCTGGTTCCAAGAGGGAGAAAGAGGCTGCATCATCGGCATGAACCCCAGCAAGAACAAGATGGCGGTCACCAAGGACGGAGGTGAAGTAGATGCCATCACAGCCTCCACCATCACCAGCCGTGCTTTCCTGCGTGCCGTCAACGCAGCATTCCATGCAGCCTTTGGCGGTGATGTGGACGTCTGCACCAATGCCAGTGCGCAGCAAAAGTCAGACGAGGGTGCAACCGAACAAGTCAATAACTAAGTCAAAGGACGAACATGAACTACTTGAAAGTATTATTTAACGGTATCGTCAAGGAGAATCCAACCTTCGTTCTTCTCCTTGGCATGTGTCCCACACTGGGCACCACCAGCAGTGCCCTCAACGGCATGTCGATGGGTCTTGCCACGATGGCAGTGCTCATCTTCTCCAACCTCATCATATCGCTCATCAAGAACCTCATTCCCGACATGGTGCGCATCCCCGCGTTCATCGTCGTCATAGCCTCTTTGGTGACTGTGTTGCAGATGCTCATCAAGGCATACGCACCCGAAGTGGACAAGAGTCTTGGACTCTTCATCCCCCTCATCGTTGTGAACTGCATCATCCTCGGGCGTGCAGAAGCTTTTGCTGCTAAGAACAACCCCGTGGCGAGCGTCTTAGACGGAGTCGGCATGGGTCTTGGTTTCACTATAGCACTCACCCTGCTTGGTGCCGTGCGTGAGATTCTCGGCACCGGCCACGTCTTTGGTGTAGAGCTTTTCAGCGAGAACTACGGAGCACTCGTCTTCGTCCTGGCGCCCGGAGCATTCATTGCGTTGGGATATCTTATTGCCGTTATCAACAAGATCAGAGGCTAATTAGGAAGACAGGCAAACAGTATTTATTTTAAACACTTATTCATCAGCAAGAATCATGGCATACATACTGATATTCATCACGGCAATCTTCGTAAACAATGTCGTGCTCTCGCAGTTTCTTGGCATCTGCCCCTTCCTTGGTGTCAGCAAGAAGGTAGAGACCGCAAGCGGCATGGCGGCAGCCGTAGCCTTTGTGCTCGTCATCGCCACCATTGTCACCTATCTCATCCAGATGTACCTGCTTGAGCCCTTCAGTCTTGTCTATCTCCAGACGATAGCGTTCATTCTCGTCATAGCAGCCCTTGTGCAGATGGTAGAGATTGTCTTGAAGAAGGTGAGCCCCAGCCTTTATCAGGCTCTCGGAGTCTTCCTTCCCCTCATCACCACCAACTGCTGCATCCTAGGCGTTGCCATCCAGGTGGCAAGTGGCACCTATGCATCCCCCGGTCTTGACCATAATCTGCTCACCGGTGTTGTCTACGCCCTCTGTACTGCTCTCGGCTTCGGTCTTGCCCTCATCGTCTTTGCTGGCATACGCGAGCAGCTGAGCCGCGTAGCCGTTCCAAAGGGTGTTCAGGGCATGAGCATTGCGCTCATCACAGCCGGACTGCTCGCCATGGCTTTCATGGGCTTCAGCGGTGTGAACAACGGACTACAGCGCCTCTTTGGCATAGAATAACGCAGCGAACGTGTCTGGCACGACAGCAACCTGCCGCGCCTGCCATACGAGAGGCAAGATCAGGCAGGAAGAGAGCCCGCGCACCGAACAGACTTTCGCAGCAGATGCTCATCTCGACACTTGCCTCGTAGCAGATGCTCATCTCAGCACTTGCCTCGCAGCAGATGTTCATCTTAGCATTTGCCTCGCAGTATGGAAAAGCAACGGATTTTAAGAAAAAAAGAGAAATAATATCCTGATTTTGTAGCATAGACATATTCGAAACTTGGTGTGAACCGTCGTCGAGAATGCAGCTTGAAACACATGCCTTGAGCAACGTCTATCTACTGATTGTAATTTTGTGTTTGTGTATATTTACTCCTCGATGTGAATCGGGGAGTATTTTATCTCTCTCTGTAGAACCTTGTCGTTCTATAAAACCTTGGCGTTCTGATACGCAAGATACAGAACCTTGGTGTATGAATCGGTTAGACATTTTGAATCGCCATACTCTCTCTCTTTGGGAAATATCAGACCAAATATCCATCAAGAAACTGTCCTTTTTATTTCTTTTTTATGGGTTATCTGCTGAAAATACATAAAAATTTAATATTTTTTTCTTTTTTATAGCGGATAAAACATTTTTTTACTATCTTTGCAGTCGTAACCCGAGTGGTTGCAGACATATTGGAAAGCGTTTCGCTTTGTTCCACAGTAGTGAATCTGGACAATTCGCATAGTTGTTGGACAAGTAGGAGCGCTCTCCCTATGGTATGATTTGGTACACAGTACTCTGTTCAGCCATAGGTGTGAGTCGTACTTCTTACATCCACAACTAAGGCAGTCCAGAGCCTACTACTAGGATGTATGGTGAAGTAGGCTCACACTTTCTTTTTATGTCTTAACAAATAGTCAAAATACCGCATGTAATGGGCCGAGCATGCGCAAAACCTTTTAATAATATTATGAAGAAGAATGTTTTGTTGAGCATTGCTCTTTCTGCATTGGTTCTGACCAGTTGTGCTACGTATGAGAAGACAGGTCCTATTATGGGCGTTCAGAGCAACAACGTCAACACCTACGTTGCTGCTGACTTTGATTACGCCAATGCAAAGCGTATCGAGGGCAGTGTACAGAGGAAGACCCTCTTCGGATTCATTCCTTTGGTAAAGAACGGTAAGCGCTACTACACAGCATCAAACCGCTACAGAGGTTTGAGCAAGGTCGAGCAACAGGCTCTTTACCGTGCTAAGGAAGATGGCAATGTGGACGTTGTCATGGAGCCCAACTTCGAGACTGAGAGTCACAGCTATCTGTTTGGCCTCTTCACTGTCACCAAGACGAAGGTTTCGGCATGGGGTATGAACTACAAGGGTCTGAAAGAGGATCCTCATGGTAATGTGAACACCGTGAGATAAAGGCATTCCTTTTTATAAATGAGAAGTCTGCAGCACGTGTGGTGTTGCAGACTTCTTAGTTCAAGAATCCCTCAGAAACAATGCAGAGTAAGGTTTGCGTTTTTTGTTTCCAAACGTCTAATCATTAACAAATAAAATAGTAGTATTATGTCAAAAGTAACCGACGATAATGGTAATGAAGTGTAAAGAAAGGATCTTCAACAGGTCTAAAAATAATGGCTTCCGTAGCAGCGGTAATAATGGTTCTTTGAGCTATTGGCTACATTGTCTACAAGAAAAACAATGGTTCGCCAAAAACACATACTGAGCAGAGTTACTCTAATACTTACAACGAGCAGACTACGGAAGAAGCAATCGAGGAGGAAGAAGTTATCAATGTTAATTGGCAATATTCTGAATCAATAGACAAACTAAATGATACCAAACATTATCAGGCTATAATTACCTCTACAGATGGTAGAGGTCTTTTGCAAATCGAAACCATAGGCCTTTTGGGCAATGGCAAGTATGATTATGCAGTAGGTTTTGGCTGCTTGGACGAATCCTTTCCAAAGTGTTATGACAAAATTTACATTGGTATAAAAGTCCCAAGCGATACTAAATGGAGAAAGGTTCCTTTTAGTTGTGGTGGTAATGGAGGTTCCGTTTCTGATATGTACCAAGATGATATTATTGACTTACTCAAATCAAATAGACAATTTTATATCCTACTCGGTAATGAAGAATTTACTTTTAATCCTTCCGAAACTTTGAGATGGGGCCCATGGGATAGTGAACATATTCCTTACCACCATACACATTGGGGAGAGTGATACACGCTACACCATAAGGCGATAAAACATACTCTTACATAGTAAGTCTATAACCCAAACTCCTTCTTCAACCGTTGAACTGTGCTGCCGAAACGTCACATAGTTCATCGGTTTTTTTTGTGCACTGGTGCAGCTTCGAAGTTCTTTGAGCATCTTCTTGTATATAGTTAAGCAAGATACCCCCCCATACAAACAAAAAGAATCTGCAAGCAGCTGTTCGTCAGCCCTTGCAGATCCTTTTTTTATATACTCGATTAGTCCCTGCAGCACCCAACGAAAAGCCCCCTTCATCCTCTTGTGGACGAAGGGAGCAAATGAAGAAGTAAGGTGGGTGTAGGGTTCGGTTTATTCTTCAAATCCGTTCGGATTGTTCTTCTGCCAGTTCCAAGAGTCGCGGCACATATCCTCGATGCCGTACTGAGCTTCCCAACCCAGTTCTGCTTTAGCCTTAGCGGGATCGCAATAGCAGGTAGCGATGTCGCCCGGGCGACGAGGCTTGATGGAGTAGGGCACGTCCACGCCGTTAGCCTTGACAAATGCCTTGACCACGTCGAGCACGCTGTAACCGTGACCCGTACCGATGTTGTAGATGGCAATACCCTTCTTGGCAACAATAGCCTGGAGGGCAGCCACGTGAGCCTTGGCGAGGTCCACGACGTGGATGTAGTCGCGCACACCAGTGCCATCGTGCGTGTCGTAGTCGTTGCCAAACACGCCCAGTTCAGCGCGTTTGCCCACAGCCGTCTGTGTGATGTAGGGCATCAGGTTGTTGGGTATGCCATTGGGGTTTTCGCCAATGGTGCCGCTCTTGTGTGCACCGATAGGGTTGAAATAGCGCAGCAGCACAACGTTCCATTCCGTGTCGGCCTTCTGCACGTCCATCAGCACCTCTTCGAGCATCGACTTGGTCTGTCCGTAGGGGTTGGTGCAGTGGCCCTTGGGGCATTCCTCAGTGATGGGGATGATAGCAGGGTCGCCATATACGGTGGCAGAACTGGAGAAGATGATGTTCTTGCATCCATTTTTGCGCATCACGTCGAGTAGCACGAAGGTGCCGTTCATGTTGTTTTCGTAGTATTCAAGAGGCTTGGCGCAGCTTTCGCCCACAGCCTTGAGTCCAGCAAAGTGTATGCAAGCGTCGAACTTATGCTCGTCGAATACCTTCTGCAAGCCCTCGCGGTCGCGGATGTCCACCTTGTAGAAAGGCACTTCCTTGCCGATGATTTTGGCAACGCGCTTGAGCGAGATGGGAGAAGAATTGTCGAGGTTGTCCACAACGACAGCCTCATGTCCAGCCTCTGTCAGTTCGATGAGAGTGTGGCTTCCGATGAAACCTGCACCACCAGTGAGAAGGATTTTCATAATACTTTAGATTAGAAGTTATGTGATTAGTATATATTTCGAAAGCAAAATTAGGAAATATATTTCTTTTCTCCTAATTTTTGTTACATTATTTTCTTGCGAGCCCAAATTTGCGCAGCGCGGGCGCCCGCTTGGTGTGTGTTCACAAATACATGTTATGTCTTTTCTCCTCAGCCACATTCGTCTTAGGTCCGTGTCCGGGCAGCACCTGCGTGGCATCCGGCAGCACGAGTATGCGTTGGCGAATGGACTGTAGCTCCGTATGCATGTTGCCGCCCGGCAAGTCAGCCCGCCCCACGCTGCCTTGAAACAGTGTGTCGCCACTGAAGAGCACTCCCTCCTTCTCGGCATAGAAGCAGATGCCGCCTGGTGTGTGGCCCGGCGTGTGCATCACCTCGATGGTCTGGCTGCCCAGTTCTATGATGTCGCCGTCGGCGAGTGCCTCGCCCAATGCAGGCAGGCTCAGCGGCAGCGACATGCCAAACATCTGCTCGATGTGTTGCTGAGCATGGGTGTAGTTGTAGGTGTCGGCAGCATGACAACGCGCCCTTGCTCCATAGTCGCGAAAGGCGAACTGCAGCCCGAAGATGTGGTCGAAGTGCATGTGCGTTTGCAGCACATACTTCAGCCTTCCCCCGTGAGCGTCAATCCATGCCTTGATAGGTGCCCATTCCTGCTCTTCGAGCGCACCGCAGTCGATGAGGGCGCACTCCCCATCCTGGCACAGCGCATAGCAGTTCACTTGCAGAGGATTGACGGTGAAGCTCTTAATTTCCATATTACCTTCTGTTTGTTGTTTCGTTTCCATCACCGATGCTTCTTTCATTCGAGAAGCCTCGGAGCCGTCATTAGGCTTTGATCATCGTGTAGACAACACTTTTTGTTTCGAAAAACTCTTCCTCGAAGATGTCCGAAAGCGGCGTCACCTCACTGATCTGGCTGATGGGGCGCAACTCCTCGTCCAACACACCTCCCTTGAGACTTATAAGACCGTTGGGCAGGCCGTTGTTCTGCTCGCGCCGTATGTTCTTGCGTATGAGTTTCACCAGATCGTTTTGCGGCATCACAGCGCGCGACACCACAAAGTCCACCTTCTCCTTCACTTCCTCGGCACGTGTCCAGCGCACCTCCACGTTCTTCAGTCCCAGTGTGCTTGCCACCTCCTGGCAGACCGTAGTCTTCTTTCTCACGCTGTCCACCAGCAGGAAGTGCGTGTCGGGGAACATGATGGCGAGTGGGATGCCCGGAAAGCCGCCTCCGCAGCCCAAGTCAATCACCTTCGACCCCGGTTTGAAGCGAATCACCTGTGCGATACCCAGCGAGTGCAGCACATGATGCTCAAAAAGGTTGTCGATGTCCTTGCGCGAAATGACGTTGATTTTCTCGTTCCATTCGCGATAGAGGGGTCCAAGCTGTGCGTACTGCGTTTTCTGCTCGTCCGTCAGCTGTGGGAAGTATTTCCAGATGATGTTTTCGTTCATGTCAAGCCGGGTGGGGTATAAGTTCACAATTATTTTGCAAATATACTCTTTTTATTTCATAAAACCGCCTTGTCGCCAAGAAAAATGTCTCCTTCTTGGTCAAAAAGCAAAGCAAGCGCCACATTCCCTCTATATATAAGAAATGTACGCGCGAAGCCACATAGTCCTCTTCTGTCTGTCAAGCGCCCCCCGATCACCTATCTCATCCTCCCATCTGCCCCCACCGGCTCTCTGCACACCTTTTCTCCCCGTTTGGGAGCAAAAATGGCGGTTCGAGCCCACTTTTCAGGCTTCTGAGCACAAAAAATGCACTTTATCGAAAAAAACTTTACAAAAGACTTGCACGGTAAAAAAAAATGCCGTACCTTTGCATCGCATTTGAGAGATAATGCAGCCGGAAAGGAAGTTTGGGTGAGTGGCTGAAACCACCAGTTTGCTAAACTGACGTACGGGTTACCGTACCGGGGGTTCGAATCCCCCAGCTTCCGCTCTTCTCTCTCTCAGTTGC
>JAGHUD010000070.1 GCA_018065005.1 Candidatus Physcousia equi | reverse complement strand
TCGTTTTGTGTATCTCCACCGTTTTGTCAATCATGATGCACTATGTTCAACCTATGTCAACTCATTCCGCATCGTAACGATTTCCGAAGATATGACCGCATATTTGTCTTCACTTGTTCACTCCAGTCAACCCTTGTCAACTGAGTTCGCAAAGTGACAAAAAAATAGCTCCTCACATTCTCCGCGGTAGAAATACGTTGCAAATTTAAGCGGAAAATCGGGAACCACCAAATATCAAATCTGAAGTGTTAAAATTTAGAAAGTGCTGTATTTCAGTGTTTTATTATTTCTTGGTATCAGTTATTATCAGTTGTTTTGATATGGTTACATACAACCAGAGAAAGCACCATATCCAATGCTTGTCACGGAGTTGGGGATGGTCACCGAGGTCAGGCCGCTGCAACCATTAAAAGCACTTTCTCCAATCCACGTCACGGAGTTGGGGATGGTTATTGAGGTCAATTTCCTATAACCATAGAAAGCAGACCCCCCAATGCTTGTCACTGAGTCGGGGATAACCAAATCTGAAACAAGTACTCTATTCAGATAGAGATTGCTAGCAAATTGTAAAGGATTCTGATAGTTGCCCGAACGATTGTCATAGCTGTAGCTGCTACCAAAGTCGATATTGCACCATGCTGCAATATCCGATATGTACACTGAGGTTAGTTTGGAGCAACCATAGAAAGCTCCGTAACTAATACTCTTCACTGAGTTACCGATGGTCACGGAAGTTAGGCGTCCGCAACCAGAAAATGCATATTTTCCAATGCTCGTCACGGAGTTGGGGATAGTGATAGAGGTGAGGTAATCACAAGAATTAAAAGCACATTCTCCAATGCTCGTCACGGAGTTGGGGATGAACACCGATTCTAGGAAGTAACAAGCACCGAAAACATAGGCTCCAATGCTCGTCACGGAGTTGGGGATGGTCACATAATGCAGACCGCTGCATTCAAAAGCGTTGCTTCCAATGCTCGTCACGGAGTTGGGGATGGTGACGGAGGCCACAGGGCAATAGTAGAAAGCACTTTTTCCGATTCCCTTCACATTAAAGACTTTTCCTGCATAGGAAACTTGCTCGGGTATGATTACATTTCCTTTGTAATTCTTGTATGGACTCTGTGCTACCTCACATGTCAAGTCATCCTTCGACAACACATTGTAGTAAATGCCATCCACCTCAAAGTCATAGGCAAATGATGCAAGTGATGCTACAAGGAGCATCAAAGATAGTAATGTTCTTTTCATGATTGTTTATTGTTAGTAATTATTATTTCGCCATCCTTCCCAATGCATAAAGTTCCTTCGAAATTACCATTGATTTCCACATCTTGAAGACCATTGTCATCTCGTTTGATGTGAATAACGACACCACGCTTTACAGCAGAGATTATGCCACTGACTGCCGTTTTAAGCAATGTTGGCAAATTGGATGAACGATAAAAAGTAATTGCACATGAGAGCAACAAAATCAAATTCAAATTCACGTCAATATCAATGTTGAAATTGACAATGATGCTCCCTTTCTCTACACCTTTGATGCGAAAGCAATCTGTGTAGTTGCGAACATGTTTGCCTTTTTGTCTGGACAATTCATGCTCACCAATCAAACGAATACCAGATAAGATCTTCTCCAAATCTATGGAACGAATATCTTCTCCGTAGGTGATGCGGATAGAGTAATTATTCATAGACATTAAACCTTTGCGCCTATAACACCCAGATTCAGCAGTTGAAGATAGATTGCTTGTACAGATATGAAAAAGACGTGGGTGCTGTACTTGCTTATCCCACTCTTTGGGCTCTGGAAACTGCCTTGCTAGAGGATAAGCAGCCCATTAGCCCACGCCGAAATGATACTATAGTCCTCTTGCTGTGTGGCAAAAGGATACAATACACCTAACGTGGACGCTTCGCTGCGATATCTTCACTAGCATTTAAATTTTCCAGATTCAAAGAGTTGAAGATAACGTTCGTAAACGTCCTTTCCTAAATGATGATAGGGGCATAAAGCCCCTGCAGCCCATGTTCTTACCCTCACTTGGGCTAATGGACATTGCAAAATTATAATTATTCCATCAAACAACCAAATGAAATGCTTGAAATTTTAGTTTCCCTGACAGAAATGGGAACAGATGCCATCAGATGGATATTATGTCTGCAACGTAGGTCATGTTAGCAAGGAAACCTTGAAACACTGCATTAAGACCCTGTGACAGCGTCCTTTGGGAAAAATCCGCTGACCCGAACGGCAGAATACGGGTCAGCGGAAAAAACATGGGAGAAAATGCGTGGCCATGCAAGGCTCTTAGCTGACGAGAGGTTATAAAGATCAAAATGCTTTCATCAGCTCCAGAATACGAGAATCCGGAATGAAAGTATAAACAGGAGAAACTGAAGGTAAATCTTAGATGGTGAACTCTGCACCGATGAGGAAGTTGAAGCCGTCGGTGAGCGGTGCGTTCAGGTAGTGGTGGCGGGGACGGTAATGAAAGAGGTTGTCGAAGGTCGTGGTGATGCGCCACTGTCTGCCGATGTGATGGGTAATGGCGAGTCGCCAGAAGGTGTAGGCTGGATAGCTGATGTTCTTTACTCCCTTCGACAGGTTGTAGTAGTCGATATATTCGATGTTGCTGACACCAGAGAGAACACGACCATTGAGCATCGTGCTCAAGCGGTAGTTGGGATGGAACTGGTGCTCCCATTCCAGACGTGCCGTGAGCGAATGCGGTCGGGCAGGCAGATAGGGACTGCAGATAGCATCGCCCGCATCATCCTTGGGCAGTGCTTCGTGGACGTATGCGTATGCCACCCGCGCCGACCATCCGCCCCTCCAGCGTGCCAGAGCCGTGAGTTCAGCTCCGCAGACAGCATAATGCTTGAGGTTTGTGTAGTTGAGCACGACGTCTTTGCCCACGGCATAGGGGATGCCTGTGGTGAGTTTGTTGGTGATGCGGTTGTAGTAGGTAGATGCCGTCATGCAGTAGTTCCCTTTCGTCCACTCTGCCGACGCCGTAAAGTTGTGGCTCATCTCCGGGCGCAGGTGCTCGTTGCCGCGTATCGTCCAGATGCCCATCATGTCGAAGTTATAGAACATCTCCTTCAGCGTCGGAGCGCGAAATCCCATGCCGTAGCTGGCACGCAGTTTGAGGTGCGGTGTTCCCTTATAGCAGACAGCCAGTTTGGGTGTGAGGCGCGAGCTCTTGAGTGCGGAATAGTGGTCGAAGCGCACAGCCCCCACCAGTTCCCAATCGCGGTGGACGTTCCAGTCGAGCTGAACAAAAACGTCGTAGGAATCCTGACTGCGCTTCTGGTGCTCGAGATTCGGATTGAAGAGATAGTCGTGCATGAAATCCGCTCCCGTGCAGAGTTGCATGGACGAGTCGAAGCGATGCGTGTAGAAGGTTCGGAAGATGTTCTGCACGTTTGAGTAGTCTCGTATGTCGAGCCGTGCGATGCGCTGGTAGTCCGACTTGTCGTATTGGTCGAAGGAGTAGGAGAACTCCAGGTTGTCCTCATCGGTGGGATGCCATTGTGCACGCAGTCCGGCAGTGAAGTCGCGATAGCGCTCTGGCACATCCTCGCTGCGTGGCACGCTGCGGAAGAAGAAACCTGCCCGTCCCGTGATGCGCCACTGTTCGTTTGGTGTCCACGCCAACTGCTCTTTCACGTCGACCGATCGCTCTCCGTAGATTTCAGAGATGACTCGCGTCACGGCATTGGGTGCATTCTTCACGCTCACGTTGTCTTGGTTGCGAAAGTTGGCAGTCAGCGTCTCATGCCAGCGAGGGTTGTTGAGGTGAAGCGTGGCGCCGTAGCGCTGACCATTGTGGCGTGGTGCATAGCGTGCATTCAGGTTGAGCGCAAAGGGGTCGGTAGCGTTGCGCGAGATGATGTTGATCACCCCGCCGCCGGCGTTGCTGCCGTAGAGCGCCGAGGCAGCTCCCTTGACAATCTCGATGCGGTCCACGTTGTCCATGCAGAGTCGGGTGAAGTCGATGTCGTCCATCGTTTCGCCCGCCAATCGCTCTCCGTCGACGAGGAAGAGTATGCCTTGTCCGCCAAATCCGCTGAAGTTCATGTGCAGCTGTTGGCTCATCGCGTAGGAGAACTCCACGCCTGGCAGTTCCTGCTGCAGCAGTTCGCGCACGTCGGAGGCATCCGCCTTTTTTATGTCTTGTGCCGTGATGACGATGGTCTGCACGGGTGTGTCCTTGAGTCGCTTGGGAGTGCGTGTGCCTGTCACCACAATCTGCTCCATCGCAAAGTCGGTGGAGTCCGTCTGAGCGCTATCGTCGGCATGTGCCGACAGTGCAGCGACGAAGAGGGGGAGCAGGAGTTTTCTCATCTGTGTGTGTATATATTATATAATGTACGCGTGTGAGACAGCATCAATAGAAGTCTTTCTTTATGCCCGGGAGGGGAGGGCGAAACGTGTGGATGCGGTGGTGTGTGCGAAGCATGTGATGTGTTCAGAGTGGGAACCTGTAGTTGATGGTAAGGTGGCACTTTGTTCCGGCAGCGTTCATGTAGTTTTGCAACTGCAGGGCTGCCAGTTCGCCCGAAGCGGTGCGCAGGAGGAAGACATGCTTGTCGTGGGTGAAACTGGGTGGTATGGGAGGCAGATTCACTTCGAGCCACGATGAGAGGACAGGGTTGATGCAGATGCCCTGACATCCAATGATGCCACTGAGCATGCGGTCCTGTGCCACCCAAACCCAGTTCTCGTTCCAGGTG
>JAGHUD010000004.1 GCA_018065005.1 Candidatus Physcousia equi | reverse complement strand
GCTGTAGACCTCGTCGTCATAGACTCCGTGGCAGCCCTCACCCCCAAAGCCGAGATAGAGGGCGACATGGGCGACAACAAGGTGGGCCTGCAGGCACGCCTCATGAGCCAGGCGCTGCGCAAACTCACCTCCACCATCGGTCGCACCAAGACCTGCTGCATCTTCATCAATCAGCTGCGCGAGAAGATAGGCGTTCTCTTCGGCAATCCCGAAACCACCACCGGCGGCAATGCCCTCAAGTTCTACGCCTCCGTGCGTCTCGACATCCGCAAGATCTCCACCATCAAGGACGGCGACACCGCCGTGGCAAACCAGGTGCGCGTCAAGGTGGTGAAGAACAAGGTGGCACCTCCCTTCCGCAAGGCAGAGTTTGAGATGAGTTTCGGCAGCGGCATCAGTCGCGTGGCAGAAGTCATCGACCTCGGTGTCGAGATGGGCATCATCGACAAGTCCGGTTCGTGGTATGGCTACAACGGCACCAAGCTGGCGCAGGGTCGTGAGGCACTCAAGACCGTTCTCCAACAGAATCCAGAACTGATGGAGGAGATACGTCTGCAGATAGCATGAGCGCAACGCTCGGTCTCCACCTTTGCAATCCCCCCCCTCACTGCTCCGCCCTGCGGTGCATTGAGGGGGCTTTTTATTGGGTGTTTTGGTTCATTTTTGCGTCAAACATTTTCGTATATTACACTTTTTCCGTACCTTTGCGACCAACAAAACAAACAAGCAAGCATGAACTACAAGAAAATGCACCTGGAGACATGCGGCGTGACGGTGGAGATGACCACCTTCGCCACAGCCCAGGGTCTGGAGGAGCGTCATGCCATCCTCCATGTGGCACCTCAGGGCGAAATCTTCACCCGGCAGTTGCAGCGCCTCTATGATGCCGAGCAGCGGCTCGCCACAATCATCCAAGCCGAAGGCAAGCCCGCACGCTGCGTCATGAAGCGCTACTTCCTCTCCGACAGCACCAACCAGGAGCCCTGCATGCGCCAGGAGTGCGGCGTCGCCGTCAGCTTCATACAGCAACAGCCGCTCGACGGGTCGAAGGTGGCTGTCTGGATGTACTTCCTGTGCGGCGAAGGCGTGCAGGTGGAAGAGCGGCATGGCATGGTGGTGGCAGCCCATGGTGGCTACCAGCACCTGTGGAAGATGGGCATGCACGAGACGCAGGGCGACTCGGCGCAACAGACAACCGCCGTGCTCACAGCCTACGAAGCCCAGCTCGCCGCCTTCGGAGCCACCATAGCCGACAACTGCATCCGCACCTGGTTCTTCGTGCGCGATGTCGACACCCAGTATGCCGGTCTCGTTGCAGCCCGCCGCCAGAACTTCATCGAGCAGGGGCTCACCGAGCAGACCCACTACATCGCCTCCACAGGCATCGGCGGTTCGCCCGCTGCCCCCAAGGCACTCATTCAGTTGGGATGCTACGCCATGACCGGGTTCCGTCCCGAACAGCAGCACTACCTCTACGCGCCCACCCACCTGAATCCCACCTACGAGTACGGCGTCACCTTCGAGCGAGGCACCGTGATGGAGTATGGCGACCGCGCCCACGTCTTCATCTCCGGCACAGCCAGCATCAACAACAAGGGCGAGGTGGTGCACATTGGCGACATCGTCGGTCAGACCCGCCGCATGTGGGAGAACGTGGAGAAACTGCTCGAGGAGGCAGACACCAGCTTCGACGATGTGATGCAGATCATCGTCTACCTGCGCGACACTGCCGACTATGACATCGTGCGCAGCATGTTCGAGCAGCGTTTCCCCAACACGCCCTGGGTCATCACGCTCGCACCCGTATGTCGCCCCACCTGGCTCATCGAGATGGAGTGCGTTGCCGTGAAGGAACGCCAGCACGATAACTACCTTCCTTTTTAGGAAAAATCTTGACAAAACAGTCTGCACAGAAAGGGACACGACACAGGAGAACAAGCTCCTCCGGTCGTGTTCCTTTTTTTTCTGCTGCAGAAACCAAAAGTTTCCGCAGCAGAAATCGTCAGTTTCTGCAGCTGAAACTGTCAGTTTCCGTAGCAGAAACTTTTTGTTTCCGCACGGGAAAAAATCAAATCTGGCTGCCATAAAAAATGCGTGCCGCAGAGACAGTTCTCTAAGGCACGCACAAAGGTGTGATTATCAGTGTGAAGGGCTCAGCACTCGTCACGGTCTGCCTGCCCACGCGATGAGGGGGCAGGGTGCAGCACTCAGCCGCAGCGCGCTACGGGTGCGTTACGTGGGGGCGTTGCTTCTTCTTCGTGGGGCAGGCTGGCTGTCCGTCTTTTCTGAAATCTTGACAACAGCAACCGCCGCTGCATCCGCTGCACCCACTGCATCCACCCCTGTGGCGGCGGTAGCGGATGAGTGCAGCCAGAAACAGTGCCACGATGGCTGTGAGCAGAAGTATGCTTTGCAGGTTCATGTCTTCAAGCAATCAGATAAACCAACCATGCCACAAGCCACGCCACCAGACACTGCCCGACGACGATGCCCACTGCCCAGAGGCGACCGAGCTCGCGCCGGATGGTGGCAATGGCAGCCACGCAGGGCGTGTAGAGCAGACAGAAGACCAGAATCGAGAGTGCCGAGGCAGCCGACATGATGGAGGGCAGCATCTGCGCACCGCCATACACCTGTTCCATGATGGCGCAGACGTTCTCCTTGGCAAGGAAGCCCGAGATGAGCGCCGTCGTCGTCTGCCAGTCGCCGAATCCGAGTGGCGAGAAGATGGGGGCAATGGAACCGGCTGCGGTGGCGAGTATCGACTGGCTCACCTCAGCCTCGTCGAGCAGGTTGAGGCGGAAGTCGAAGTGTTGGAGGCACCAGATGACGATGGTGGCAACGAAGATGATGGTGAAGGCGCGCTGCAAGAAGTCTTTCGTCTTGTCCCAAAGCAAGTGCAGCGTGTTCTTGCGCCCCGGCCAGCGGTAGTTGGGGAGCTCCATCACGAAGGGTACCGCTCCGCCCTTGAAAGCCACCAGCTTGGCAGTCACTGCCACCCCGATGCCCACGACGATGCCCAGTGCATAGAGCCCGATCATGACCAGCCATGCCTTGTCGCCAAAGAAGGGGCGTGCCAGGAAGCCATAGATGGCAATCTTGGCTGTGCAGCTCATGAAGGGGGTGAGCATGATGGTCAGTTTGCGGTCGCGCGCACTGGGCAGGGTGCGTGTGGCCATGATGCTCGGCACGGAGCAGCCAAAGCCGATGAGCATGGGCACGATGCTGCGCCCCGAGAGTCCAATCTTGCGCAAGAGCGAGTCGGTGACGAAGGCAATGCGCGCCATGTAGCCACTGTCTTCCAGCATGCTGAGGAAGAAGAAGAGACAGAGGATGATGGGAATGAAGGTGAGCACACTGCCCACACCAGCCCACGCGCCGTCGAGCAGGAGCGAGGCGACCCAAGGGTTGATGTTCCACGTGTCGAAAGAAGCAGCGAGCCATTCGCCCGCAGCCCCGATGCCTTGGTCCATGAGGTCCTGGAGCGTGCCGCCCACGAGGTCGAAGGTGACCCAGAAGATGAGCGCCATGATGGCTAAGAAGGAGGGGAGAGCCGTCCAGCGCCCAGTGAGGATGCGGTCGATGTGGCGGCTGCGTCGCTGCTCCTTGCTCTCCTTGGGCTTCACCACCGTGCGCTCGCACACCTTCTTGATGAAGGCAAAACGCATCTCTGCCATGGCAGCCGCCGCGTCGATGCCGCGTTCCTCCTCCATCTGTCGGAGGATGTGGCGCACGGTCTTCAGTTCGTTTTCGCTCAGCTGTAGGGCGTCGAGCACGAGTGTGTCTCCCTCGATGAGTTTGCTGGCGGCAAAGCGCAGCGGTATGCTTGCCCGCTGGGCATGGTCTTCGATGAGGTGCATGATGGCGTGTATGCAGCGATGCACGGCACCGCCGTGGTCGCCCGGGGAGCAGAAGTCCTGCACGAGCGGTTTCTCCTGATATTTTGCAATGTGCACGGCATGTCTGACCAGTTCGTCCACACCTTGGTTTTTGGCAGCCGAGATGGGGATGACGGGCACACCGAGCATGGCCTCCATCTCGTTGATGTAGATGGTGCCGCCGTTGTTCTCCACCTCGTCCATCATGTTGAGCGCCACCACGACGGGGATGCCGAGTTCCATCATCTGCATGGTCAGGTAGAGGTTGCGCTCGATGTTGGTGGCATCGACGATGTTGATGATGCAGGTGGGATGACTGTTGAGGATGAACTGCCGCGAGACGACCTCCTCGCTCGTGTAGGGGCTGAGCGAATAGATGCCTGGCAGGTCGGTGAGCAGCGTGCCGGGATAGCCTTTGATGCTGCCATCCTTGCGGTCGACGGTGACGCCGGGGAAGTTGCCCACGTGCTGGTTGGCGCCTGTGAGTTGGTTGAAGAGTGTCGTCTTGCCACAGTTCTGGTTGCCTGCCAGCGCAAAGGTGAGCTGGGCGTTGCTGGGCAGGGGGTGCTCGTCTTCGTGGCGGTGGAACTTGCCTTCCTCGCCGATGCCGGGGTGGGGGATGGGGATGTGTCTGGCGGTGTCTGCCACCACCTCTTGCTCCTCTTGCAGAGGCTGCGTCACGCCGATGTGGGCGGCGTCGTCCTTGCGCAGGGTCAGTGAGTAGCCGTGCAGCTGCACCTCAAGCGGATCGCCCATGGGTGCATACTGCAGCAGGCGCAGTTCCACGCCTGGGATGATGCCCATGTCGAGCAGATGCTGTCGCAGGGCACCCTCGCCCCCCACTTGTGTCACGACGGCCTTCTCTCCGATGTTGAGTTCGTTCAGTGTCATCTTTTGCTTCATTTTGGGTGCAAAATTAGCAAAAAAGCGCGATATGTGCAAGCGAGCGGTTCCTTATCTGCTTGAGCAAGGGCGCAAAATACCTACATGTGATGAGGGCATGGGGCGTGTGTGCGTCCTGTCTACCTATACACTAAGGTGGTGAGCTTTTCGGGCAGGAACAGCGCTTGGGCAACCTGGTGGAGCAGCTCGCTGGTGAGTGCTTCGATCTGCTCGTAGCGTTGTTCTGGCGTGATGGTGGTGCCGTGGTGGAGATAGCGGCGTGCCATGCCGATGGCAACGCTCTCAAAGGAATCATAGGAGAGCCCAATCTGACCGATGAACTGCCGTTTGGCTGCAGCGAGCTGGGCTGCGCTGAGCGGAGCGTCGGTGAGGCGTCGCAGTTCCTTCATGACCAAGCGGCGGCAGCGCTCCACGTCGTGTGGGTCGCATCCGAAATAGACGGTCCAGAGGCCAGTGTCGGTGTAGGCGGTGTAGTTGCTCTCGACGGTGTAGACCAAGCCGCAGCGCTCGCGCAGGGCGAGGTTGAAGCGCGAGTTCATGCCCGGTCCGCCCAGCATGTTGTTGAGAAGACGGAGTGCCAGGCTGCGTGGGTCGCTGCTGCCAAAAGCCTCGCACCCCATCATGACGTGCGCTTGGTTGGTCTGCTTCCTCACCTCGAAGAAGCGAGGTGCCGTTGGCTGCAGTGCATCGCTGAGGACTTGCCGGGAGGAAGACTGCCCGGTGGTGAGGGCAGACGTGGGGGCGAGGGGGTATTTGCGGAAGAAGCCTTCGGTGAGGCGTATGATGCGCTGTGGGGGGACGTTGCCCATCACGAAGAGCACCATGCGCTCTGGACGGTAGAGGCGTTGGGTGAAGCGTCTGACATCGTCGCTCTTGAGCTGGCGCAGCAGTTTGGCTTCGCCTAAGATGCTGTGGCCGAGTGGGGTGTTGCGGAAAATGATGTTCTCAAACTCGTCGAAGATGAGTTCAGAAGGCGTGTCGTTGTAGCTCTCTATCTCGTCGCACACCACCTCCACCTCCTTGTCCATCTCGTGTTGGGGGTAGGTGCTGTGGAGGACGATGTCGAGCAAGAGGTCGAGGGCGCGTGCAAAGTGGTCGCGCAGGACGGAGCAGTGATAGAAGGTGGCATCCTTTCCGGTGAAGGCATTGAGGTCGCCGCCCACTGCCTCCATGCGATTGATGATGTGCCAGGAGCGTCGACGCTCCGTGCCCTTGAAGCTGAGGTGCTCCACGAAGTGGGCGATGCCTTCCTCGCCGGGCTGTTCGTGTCGTGTGCCGGCATCCACGCAGATGCCGCAGTAGACCACGTCGGTTGCGCTTGGGCAGCAGACGAGTCTCATTCCGTTGCTGAAGATGTGTGTTTCGGTCACGTGGTTTTCTTCTTGATTGATGTCTTGTGGTGTGCGTTCTCAGGGGGATGGGGTCAGAGCACGGTGAAGTCCTTGCCTACGCTGTTCTGCTCGCTCTGGCATACGGCAGCAGCAAAAGCGCAACCCGTGCGCACGAGGCGTGTCCACTGCTCGAGGGTGAGATGGGCGAGCTCATCGTGCGTGATGCCGTCGCGCAGCAGGGCATAGGCAAAGCCCGCATTGAAGTTGTCGCCTGCGCCCACGGTGCTCACCGTGGGCACCCGGGGCACGTCGAAGTCCATAGCGCCCTCGGGCGTGCAGACGGTGATGAGTCCCGCACCGCTCGTGCAGATGAAGAGCGGACAGTGGGCGGCGATGTGCCGACGGTAGATGGTGCGGGCGTCGCGCTCGCGATACATCACCTCGAAGTCGTCTGCCGAACCGCGCACCAGGTTGCTTGCCCGGAAGTTCTGGACGAGCGTGGGCATCAGGACGTCCAGTTCGTGCTCGTGCGAACGGCGGAAGTTGAGGTCGTAGTAGATGATGCAACCGGAGCGCTGGGCTGCCTCCAGCACACGGCAGACCAGAGGACGGGTGCTGGCGCTGGCTGCGAAGTAGGAACCGAAGAGCAGCACATCGTCCGGACCGAACTCGGGCAGTGGCGCTGAGTGGTCGAAGCGGGGCGTGTCTTTGTAGAACTGATAGTGGGCATCACCGTTCTCGTCCAGAAAGGCAAGCGAGAGGGCTGACTTCTCTCCGTCGCGCAGGGCGAAGAATGTGGTGTCGACACCGTTCTCACGCAGAAAGTCGAGCGTTTGCTGCCCGACGCGGTCGTTGCCCGAAGAACCCATGAAGAGGCAGGGCGTGTGGGTGCGGCCAAGGGAGATGATGCTGTTGAAACAACTGCCGCCCGGTACGGCGGCGAAGGGTTGGTTGTTGCGGAAGAGAATGTCCAACACGGTCTCTCCCATACCGATGATTTTGCGCATTTTGTTCGTTATTTGGCACAAAAGTACAAATAATCTGCGACATCTTCTTCATGCTTCGCCTTTTTTTCGTATATTTGCAACGGATTTGCCCCGTTTCTCTCGTGTATGCTATGGGAGCAGAGACCACGATAAATCATAACCCCACAAAACCAACAAATGACATTCCAAGAACTTGGACTTTCCAACGAACTCCTCATGGCCATCGAGGAAGCTGGCTATGTGCATCCCATGCCCGTGCAAGAGGCCGTCATCCCTGAATTGCTCACCCAAGACCACGATGTCGTGGCCCTCGCCCAAACGGGCACCGGAAAAACTGCTGCCTATGGGCTACCCGTGCTGCAGCGCATTGCCGAACTGAAGACTGCCGAATCGGGCGCCGAAAGCGAATGGCGAGCGCTACGCGCTGCCGCCCTCACGCGTGCAGTCATCCTGGCACCAACGCGCGAGCTCTGTCTGCAAATCACTGACGACCTCGAAGGCTTCGGGAAGTATCTGCCCGAAGTGAAACTGCTGGCTGTCTATGGCGGTGCAAACATCGAACCGCAAATACGAGCCCTCAAGCATGGTGTGGACATCATCGTGGCAACGCCCGGACGACTCATCGACCTCATCAACAGAGGGGCTGCGCGACTCAACGACGTGAGATATGTGGCGCTCGACGAAGCCGACGAGATGCTCTCAATGGGCTTTCAAGAGGACCTCGACACCATACTCGAAACGGTGCCCGAAGACCACCGAACGTTGCTCTTCAGTGCTACGATGAGTCGGGAGATTGAACGCATCGCCAAAAACTACCTCACCGAGGCGAAAACCATACAAGTGGGGTCGCGAAACGAGGGGGCAGAGAACGTCAATCATATTTATTATATGGTGAACGCCAAGGACAAATATCTTGCCCTCAAGCGGGTCGTCGACTATTATCCTAAAATCTATGCCATCATCTTTTGCCGAACACGCATGGAGACACAAGAGGTGGCTGACAACCTCATCCGAGATGGCTACAATGCTGATGCACTGCATGGCGAACTCTCACAGCAACAGCGCGACCTCACCATGCAGAAGTTCAGACAGCACCGCACACAGCTGCTCGTGGCGACTGATGTGGCTGCGCGAGGACTCGATGTGGATGAACTGACGCACGTCATCAACTACGGTATGCCTGACGACACCGAAAACTATACCCACCGCAGTGGGCGCACCGGACGAGCCGGACGAAAGGGCACGAGCATCTGCATCGTGCATCTGCGCGAGCGGGGCAAGATACGCATGGTGGAGAAGACCATCGGCAAGGACTTCGAACGAGGAAAACTGCCCAGCGGCAAGGAGATCTGCGCCAAGCAACTCTATCGCGTCATCGACGACATCGAGCACGAAGAGGTGCTCGACGAGGAGATCCAGGACTTCCTACCCGAAGTGCAGCGACGATGGGAGTGGCTCGACAAGGACGACCTCATCAAGCGCATCCTCAGTCGTGAGTTCGGACGCTTCCTCCAGTACTATGCCAATGCCGCAGAGATTGAGGAGGTGGGCACCAAAAGTAAAGATGGAGACAAACTCTCTGAGAAGGGCAAGAAAGGCAAACGCCAAAAGGGAGATGGACCCGAAGCGGGCTACACCCGTCTCTTCCTCACCATCGGAAAGATGGATGGATTCTATGCAAGAGAGATCATACGTCTCGTCAACGACCATGTGCGCGGAAAGGTGGAGATAGGACGTATTGACCTCATGAAGAACTACTCCTTCGTGGAGGTGCCCGAAGAAGATGCCGCACGAGTCATCGATGGTGTCAAAGGCGTGCGCATCAAGGGGCGCATCCTCGACATCGAAGCTGCAGAACCCCGCCAGTCCTCCTCCAGAACAGCAAAAGGAAAGGGCAGTGACGAAACCAACAAGCGCAACAAACGCGCCCAACAGAACGAAGACGGAAAGCACAGCAAACGCGCTCAACAGGACGACGACGGAAAGCGTCAGCAAAAACCGAGCCGTGAAGAGCGTGGCTACACCGAGTCTCGCGGCAGGATATACAAAAAAGAGGATTGGATGCAGTTCCTCACCCCGGGCAAGAAAAGCAAAAAGGAAAACGCAAAGCGCGAACATCCTGCCCCAGATGGACTGAATGGCGAGGAGCCCGACTTCAGCGAAGAAGGATGGGCACGCCGCTACCCCAAGAAGTTCGACTAATCATCGCCTCCCAAGCGCTCTTCCTCTCCCTGCGCTCTTCTTTTTCTTCCTTTAGAGCTTCTGTTTTTATTACTCGCGCGTGATACGCGCGCTTCATAATCATCATAAGCTCCACCAAAACAACAGCAAACCCCAAACCAACGGCGCTCCTTGCGCCCATCTCAAACACTTCCAAAACAATGAAACACTTCATTCTTGGCGGTCTTCTGTCCGCCCTTTCACTCAGTGCTGTGGCCGACGAAGGCATGTGGGTGCTCCACAATATCGACCCCCGCACACAGACTGCCATGCAGCAGCTTGGTCTTCAACTCACCCCTCAACAGCTCTACGACCGCCAAAGCGGCACAAGCCTCAAGGACGCCGTCGTAGACTTCGGCGACTTCTGCTCGGGTGTCGTTGTCAGTCCCAACGGTCTTGTCTTCACCAACCACCACTGTGGCTTCGGCGCCATCCAAGCACTCTCCACCACCGACGATGACATCCTCAAGAACGGCTTTGTGGCGCACTCCTTTGCCGAGGAACGGCCCGCCGAAGGCTTGAGCGTCTTCTTCCTGCAGTTCACCGACGACGTCACGCCTCGTGTCACCGCACTCTGCGACAGCATCAAGGCAGAGTCTCAGACCACATCGCTGCAAGACATGCAGAGCGTGGCGATGAGCAAGGTGCAGGCAGAATACGAGGCATCCCATCCTGGCAGAGAGGTGCGCGTGCAGAGCTTCTACGGTGCCAGCCAGTTCTTTGTGTCGGTCTATAAGGAATACACCGACATTCGCCTCGTGTTCACACCCACATCGAGCCTTGGCAACTTCGGCGGAGACACCGACAACTGGATGTGGCCTCGCCAGACCTGCGACTTCAGTGTCTTCCGCATCTACGCCGACAAGAACGGAGAGCCTACGCCCTACAGCAAGGACAACGTACCTTTGCAGCCCAAGCGATGGGCAAAGATATGCACCGACGGCTACCGCCTGGGCGACTACTGCATGACCATTGGCTATCCTGGTTCGACCAGTCGCTACCTCTCCTCTTATGGCATCACCCAGACGATGGAGAGCAGCAACAAGCCACGCATCGACGTGCGCGGCAAGAAGCAGGAGGTGTGGAAGCGCTGGATGAAGGCGGACCGCAGCATCGGCATCAAGTATGCCTCCAAGTTTGCACACTCGAGCAACTACTGGAAAAATAGCATCGGCATGAACCAGGCCCTCACCAACCTGGGCGTCGTGGCACAGAAGCAGAAACTCGAACAGCGCATCGCTGCTTGGGTGGAACAAAGCGAGGATCGCAAGGCATGTTTCGGTGAGATGCTGACTACCCTCGATCGTCTCTACACCGACAACGAGCGCACCATGCGTGCTGCCTACCTCCTCTCCGAAACGCGCGGCGGCATAGAAATCATCACCGCTGCCCGCCTTGCCGAGGAGTACACCCTCTGTACCGACTCTGCATCTGCTGCTCTCGCTCTCGACAAACTGGAAGAATTCTACAAGGACTATGATGCACGTGTCGACGAAGAGACAACTGCCGTCCTGCTGCAGAACCTTGCCGAAAAGGCTGACACCGCCTATCGTCCCGACATCATCGACACCATACAGCAAAAGTTCAACGGTGACTGTCGAGCTTATGCGCGCGACCTCTTCAGCCGCTCCATGCTCGCCAAACAGAACCCCCTCCGCGAACTCGCACTCAACGAAAAAGCACTGAAGAACGACCCCGCTCTCGCCCTCAAGGTGGAGATGGAGATAGCCATGGGCACTTGCCGCATGCAGCTCGCGCAGACGATGCCCACGGTGCAGCTGAACGAAAACCTCCTCACACAAGCCTTCCTGGAGATGGAGCAGCAACAGCCGCACTACAGCGATGCGAACTTCTCCATGCGTCTCTCCTACGGCATCATACAGGACTACACCGCTTCGGGGCAGCACTTCAACCACTACACCACCTCCGAAAGCATCCTGAAAAAAGCTGCCATGAAGGAAGAAAACGACGACTATCTGCTCGAAGATGGCATCATGAAGCTTTTCGCCAGCAAGAACTTCGGACGATATGCCGACAAGCAAACCAACGACCTGCAGCTCTGCTTCCTCTCCAACAACGACATCACGGGAGGCAACAGCGGCTCACCTATGTTCAACGGTCGTGGCGAACTCATCGGCCTCGCTTTCGATGGCAACTGGGAGGCAATGTCGGGCGACATCAGTTTCGATCCTGCCCTGCAACGCTGCATCGGCGTTGACATTCGATTCGTCCTCTACCTCATCGACAAATGGGGGCATGCCGACAACCTCATACGCGAACTCGGAATCTAATCCCCTCCTAAATATACCATCCAAACGCAAAACTATGAAGAAAACCACGTGCCTGCTCGCGCTGCTCTTCTCGCTCTCCAGTGCAGCACAGTGGGATGCGAGCAATCGAGACGAAGAAACAAACAACAACGCCCAACCTGCTGCCAAAGCTACGCAAATCACCACCACGCCCGGTGTGCGATCTTCCGTGGCACCCCTCATCGGAGACCCCCAGTACCTGTCCCCACAATGGGCAGGGTCTGTCTATGTGGGCTACATGAAATGGTATCAAGGCACTTCGCCCTTCAACGATCTCTGTCCAGAGATAGAGGGCAAGAAAAGTGCTGTGGGGTGCGTAGCCATGTCGATGGCTATGGTGATGAGTGCACACAAATGGCCCAAACGGGGTGAAGGCAAAGCCGAGTATCTATGGCGAGGGCAGACTCTCACTGCCAGCTTCGACCACGAATACGACTGGAGTCAGATGCTCTATCGCTACTATCTGCCCGAAACAACAGAGTCGCAGCGCAACTTCATCGCCACCCTGCTGCGCGATTGCGGCTACGCCACCCACATGAACTATGGCGTTGACTATACAGGCAGCGGAACACCCGAGGAGAACGCCTGCAAAGCACTCTGCAACTACTTCCACTACGACCGCAGTGTGGCGTATCTCTGCCGCGACTACTGCACCACTCAGTATTGGGAGGACATGCTGCGCCGCGAGATCGACGCAGGACGCCCCGTGATGTATGGCGGCGGCAGCGCCTATGGAGCACACGAGTTCACGTGCGATGGCTACGACGACCAGGGACGCTTCTTCTTTCACATGGGTGCCACTGGAGTCGACAACTACTACGCTACACTCTCAGAAGACCTCGTCTACACCACCTCGCAAACTGCCATCTTCCGCATCATACCCGAAGGCGACCAGGCTGCAACCGGCAAGGAGACAATGCTGGCGGGCAGCAACAAGAATTTCTTCTGGGAGGAAGGACGTCGGATTTCAGCTAACGTGCGCTTCTTCACACCCATCAAACAATTTGATGCTGAACTGGCTGTGGCTGTGGAAAACACAACCACTGGCAATATCTCCTACGAGAAGTCAAGAACGCTCACCACCTCCACTATCAACAACCAAGGAACCACGGTGACGGACTTCGAACTTGAAGGCAACTACCCCAACGGCACCTATTACGTCTATCCCGTCTACCGTGAGCAGGGAGCAACGGCGTGGGAGAAGGTGCTCTTTGGCGAATACTGTCAGGATCGCGTCACGCTGCGCGTGGCAGACGGTGTGCACACACTGAGCAACGAACACCTCAAAGAACACATCGACCCAGGCAAGGTCAAGGTGAACGGCATCGTCTACATCCTCGACGAGACCAACCGCACGGCTGCCGTCAGCTACCAAAACAACAGTTTCAACAGCTACCGTGGCGACGTACAGATTCCTGAGACGTTTGACTACGAAGGACAAACCTACCGCGTCACCAGCATCGACCGACAAGCTTTCTCGCAATGCACCAACCTCAACAGCATTGTCGTGCCTGCCTCGGTGGAGAGCATTGCCTTTGGTGCTTTTTACAGTTGCAAGGCGAAGTCCATCACCTTTGCTCCACAAAGCCGTCTGCGCAGTATTGCCACCTACGCCTTTGCCTATAGCGGATTCCAACGCATTGAACTGCCCGAAGGACTCACCACCATCGGCAGCGAGGCTTTCGTGGCGAGCGGCCTGGTGGAGGTGGTGTTGCCAGCTACGGTGACAAGTCTGGGTGGCAGCGTCTTTAGCGCATGCATCACGCTGGAACGCTTCATCTGTCATGCTGCCACACCACCCACCTGCTCGCTTGCCAGCAATCCCTTTGTCCAAACCGAGCACGTGATGGGCTGGAAGACACTCTACGTGCCGGAGGGCTCTGCCCAAGCCTACCGCAACCACGAGGTGTGGAGTCTGTTTGGCAGCATCGAGGAGGGCGAATCGCCACGCACAGACCCTGAACCCGAGGAGGTGGACTACGTCTATAGCATCAGTCTTGAGTCGCACCCCGACCTCTATTTCACCACCGTGGCTGCGAAAGACAATTCCTTCTGGACCTATTCGCTGCAAAACACCCCCGAATACTTCCGACTGGTGGAGAATGAAGGGGGCATCACCCTGCAAAGCACGCGGACAGGACAGTTTGTGGGCTGCAGTCGAGGACGCGATTTTTGGAACTTCGCCGACGAACCCGACACGTGGTTCATCGAAGACATAGCAGCACCCACCACAGTTCTCCTTCCCGACGGCAAAGGCTTCGGGTGGGATGGCACCATAGAGGCGGGCAAAGCACTCTACACAAACAAGACAGGCATCAAGTGGGTCTTCAAGCCGCAGCCCTACGAAGGTGAAACCCTCACCCTCCTTGTCAACATGGTGCGGCGCACACTGCAAGGCAAATGCCAAAAGTGGGAAGTAGAGTCCGTGCTCGACGCCTTACTGCACAGCAAAACGAAAACAAAAAGTGCGCGCCGGCAATCCATAAGGAGATAACTTTGATGGGCACTCAGTTGTCAGATAAACGCCGCTTTCGTAATCCTCTTCATTGGGCAGCGGATTAGATGAGTGCAGAGTGGGGGAGTGGTGTTCATTCCCCCACCACTACGAAGTGCGCGACGACAGCTTTGGACCCGTCTTCTGTGTTTGCCACAACGTGATAGACGCCAGAGGCGAGGCGGCGACCATGGCGGTCGCAGCCGTTCCAGGAGCAGGTGCCGCCATGTGAGGTGCCGCTCCAGAGCACTTGCCCTGAGGTGGTGGTAATCTTCACCTCGCTGTTGGCGGTGAGTCCCTCGATGCGCACGAGTCCCTGATGGTTGGGGGTGATGGGGTTGGGATAGACGATGACTTCGTTGGCCAAGAGGTCGTTGCGCGCCTGGGTGGCATCGCTCTGGAAGGAGCAGAGACCACGGTCGGTGGCAATCATGACCAGTCCTGTGGCATGGTTGATGGCGATCGAGGTGATGTTGTCAGACAGAAGGGGAGAGTTGTTGGCTTGGAAATGGTGGATCTGCTCCATGCCGTCGGGACTGAACAGGAGCAGTCCGTTGCCGTCGGTGCCCACCCATTTGCGGTTGGCAGCGTCCACGGCGATGCTGGTGACTGAAACACCATTGAGCAGATAGTCGGCGAGTCCGCTGCCATCGTTTCGTGGCACTTTGATTTGCTCCACATTGAAGTCTTCGTCGAAGAAGCTTGTGGGGTCGGGCAAGACGAAAAGTCCGTTGAGCGTGCCCAGCCAGATGGCTCCATCGAGGTCTTCAGCTGCGCAGTAGAGGTTGCGAGGCTTGTAGGCAGTGCCGTCTTGGTTGACGAAATTCCTGTATGCCTTGTGGCGGTCGTCGCGCACATCGTCGAGGGTGCCGTTGGTGTCGAAGGCAAAGAGATAAGAGGTGCCTTGGTCGGAGTAACCCATGAGAAAGCGTATGCCCGATGAATGGAAGAGAAACTGGTAGACGTATTCTACCTGTGCTATCTCGGGATAGTTGAGCCGATGCCACTTGCCATCGGGTGTGATGAAGCGGACTATGGTGTCGGTGCGCTGGTTGCCCACCCAGAGGTTCCCGTCGGGGTCATAGGCAATGGCATCTGCTGTGGTGTAGGCGAGGTAGTTGGTATTTGCGGGTTGTGCAGAGCGGAGTGGGGAGTTGTTGGCGTGGTGCACCTTCACGAGTTTTCCGTTGCGATACTCCTTGAGACCGAAGCGGAAGGTGCCAGCAAAGTGGTGTGTGGGGTCGTTCGGGTCTTGTGCGAGCGACTCCGTGTTGTATTGTTTGGCAATCTCCGGCACGAGTTCCTTGGCGGGCGTCTCGTCAAAGTTGGTCCACGAGCCATCGGCATCCATAAACATGGCAACGGGTTCGTGGGTGAGTGGGAACCAGATGCTCTCGTTCTTGCCTCCAGCCACGAGCAGACGGTTGCCGGCGTAGTTGATGCGGTAGGTCATGTCGCGCTTGGGCGAGTTGGGTTGTATGCGCACTCCGGTGGGCAGCAGTTGGTTGCCGTCGAGTTGGTAGGAGCACAGCCCCTCGTCGGCTTGTGCCATCCAGCAGGTCTTGCCCACCAAGGCGAGGTCGAGGTTGTCGCCTTCGGCAGGATAGGTGTCAATCGTTGCGCCGTCGGTGCAGAGCGCGATGGTTCCTGCTTTCCCCATCCAGACTTGTCCGTCGGGCAGGGTGCGCAGGGTGTTGAACGCACTTTTGTGGAGTTGTGTGGCTGTGGTGCCGTCGGTGCGGTAGATGCCAGAGGGGTCAGCCACGAGTACCTTGTCGTCCGAGGCAGCCAGCATTTTTGCGTTGGTGAGGAAGGAGAGTCGCTGCCAGGCACCGAGGCGGTGCATGTCCTTGTTGTTGCGCTCGATGCGATAGATACCGTTGCTGTCGGGCGCCGTCTTGTTTTCGACAAGCATCCAGAAGTGGGTGGGGGTGGCGCAGAAGGATTTGACTGCGACCTTGAAGTTGTAGGTGTCGGTGATGGTAGCATCTTTGAGGTTGATGGCAAGGAAGCCAAAGTTGGTGCAGAGGAAAGCTTCGCCTCCTGCGCAGACGAGGTCATTGGTTTCCTTATCCCTGATGCTTGTGTTCATGAGTGCAGCGATGTTGGTCACCTGGTTGCCGTCGGCAGAGAGGATGTCGATGTTCTGGTTCTCGTAGACGAGGATAAGGCGCTTGGTTTCGGGGCTATAGCCCATGAGTGCGATGTTGGTGTCGTTGAGGTCGTCGATCACGTTGAAGGTGCGCACGCTGCCCTCCTCGGTGTCATAGGCGATGAGGTTGCCGCTCATGAGGGCATAGACGGTCTTGCCTGCTGCCACGCAGCGTTGTGCCGACCAGTAGGAGGGATAGACCTGCCATTGGCCCAGTTCAAAGCCTGCGCAGAGTTGGACTGGGGAGAGAAGAAGGAGGAAAAGGAGGAGGTGCTTGAAGAATTTCATCGTTGCTCTTATTGTTTACTGTATAACGGATGAATGGTGGATTTATTGCACGAAACAGCTCTTCGTTGCAGGCAAGCCGCCTGAAATGAACGTTTGCATCACTCCTTCTTAGTCCCTTTTTTGTGAAAATGTAGTTGGAGTAGGGCAGTACGCCCTGAAAGGGCAAAAGCACTGAGCGAACCATTTTGTGCCCATCTGTATGTTGTTGCCCTAACATTCACAACAGATTTTAATGATGAGGTAGAAGGTCAAATTATATATATCGTTACATTTTTCTTTTGCGTTGCAAGCCAAAAAAGTTTCTGCTGCGGAAACCGTTTGTTTCCCGTGCAGAAACTAAATATAGATGAGGAGGTGTTCCGACCTCTCTATACAGACAAGCATTTCGGTTGTCCGACCAAGCATATACGTCAACTGGTAGCAATGAACATACTTCATGCACAAAAGTTAGACGTTTTTCTTCTTAATACCCCTAAAAAGTATTACAACAAGTGGTGCAGAAGTTAATATTTATTAACTCTGTATGAAAAAATTGTGACTTTTGATATGGGGGGGGTAATTTTATGTATTTTTGCGGCTCAAAAAATAAATAAGTATTATAAATCACGAAAAACAAAAGCCAATGAACAAAAGACTTTTATTATTATTCACAATGGTATTTGCCCTGTGCTGCCATGATGTGTATGGAATTACCATCCATGGTTCGACCAAGACCGGTCCAATCGAGAGTGCGAATATCACGCAGGGTACAGTGACCTGGAATCAAACAACCCGTACTCTGACGCTGAACAATGTGCGGATGAAGGAGGGACTGTCTATCAGTTCCATAGATGGTGTAATGCCCAATGTGAATATTGAGCTGATAGGGGATAATGTTATTGATTATACCTCGGGAAAAGAGACCGATAGGGCAATATGGTTTCGTTGCGCTAATGTTTCGATACGCTCAGCTAATGGTAGGAAAGATGGTAGCCTAAAGGCTATAGGTACTAAGTATGGTATGGATTTCGATGCCATGTGCACCTCGTTCAAAGTTAATGACTGTTCGGTGGAGCTGATTGCGGACGAACTTGCTTTTTGTCCCTTTCGCAACGGGAAGAACTCTACCGTCCTCGACGTAACCTTTGACAATGCGTCGTTCTATTCTCATTGCACAGGTAATAAAATAAATTGTGAAGGAATCTCTTACGCCAAGAACATCACCCTGAAGAATTGCGAGCTGGTGACGCCTTCCAACTTCTTGATTGAGGATGGCCTCCTGTACAAGTACATCACTCCCAACAAGAGGGAGATATGGAAAGGCGATTTCCAGGTGAAGCCCAGGGTGCCCCTCGACTATAGTGCTATCCTGGACGACCCCAATGCCCTCTACTCCCTGACGCTGAAGAGCGTGCCGCATCAGTCGATGTTCTACGCGATAGTAGCCATAGCCGCGCAACCCGAGCTTGCTTCCCAGGCTCAGGAACTGGTGTGCACGGCTCCCTGTGTGATACTCCGTAACGCGACTGCCGAGCAGGTAAAGGAGCTGGCAAGGATACTGGAAGGGTTGGAGTGCAGCGTGAGCATCCAGAAGACGGGCTACCAGGGCGTGTATTTCAAGAACCAGTACGGCGACGTATGGGGCTTCCCCCGTGGTATTCCCGTCATCAAAGGCAATGTGACCTATGATGCCGAAAACAAGATACTGACGCTGGACAACGCCACAATAGGCGATGGCAGCCTGTGTGTGAACCAGGATGTGACGATAGAGCTGAAGGGCAATAACACGATTACTGGCGATGCCACGGACGCTGCCCTGATACTGGACGGAGCCAATGTCACCATCCAGTCTACCGGCAAGGGTACGCTGCACGTGGCTGGCCAGGGCGACTATGCGCTGCGCCACCTGGGTACGGACGGCCATACCCTGACGGTGAAGGACTGTGATGTGGTGCTCAACGCGGCCAAATACCCCCTGAGCGGCACGATGAATGCATCGAACGAGGCTACGCTGCGCGTCGCCATCGACCATGCGTCGTTCCAGGCGCATACCCTGGGCAGCTCGGAGACCGAACGGGTGAGCGTCTCGGGCGTACAGGAGATTACCCTGAAGGGCTGCGTGCCCGAGGAGCCAGCCAGCTTCTACTTCAAGAACAACGACGGATTCCTCTACTACAAGAACGAGAGCGGCAAGGAGATGAAGTGGGTGAACCGCTTCGCCGTGCGCCGCGTAGAGACCTACGGCATCAAGGTGCTGAACCAGGAGGTGCACAACGAGAACTGCACCGATATCCTGGGCGATGGCACCGTCTCGTACGACCCCGCTACCCATGTCCTGACGCTGAACAATGCGCACTTCGATATCGACGAGTACGAACACAGCTTCATCACTTTCCTCCCTAAGCCCGGCACCGCGTTCTCCAACTATACCCTCCGACTCCTGGGCGAGAACACGATGGATGGTACTATGGAGGATGGTCTCGTCTGCGCCATCGCCACGGAAAACAACGTAAACCTGACCATACAGGGCCCTGGCTCACTGACGATCACCGACCCGGAAATCTGGATAGAGGACGGTAGACTGACGCTGGAGCAGGAGGCCACCCTCACCCTGCGCTACCTGTATTCGGGTAAGGGACGCCTCACCGTGGACAATGCTACGCTCCACCTGGTGGATGCCGAGAACATTGGCTTCGGATTCGTAGAGCTCGTCATGGGCAAGGGTGTAATGATTCTGACCGACGACGTGGTGTGGAACCCCGAGACGGAGATGTTCGAGGACGACTGTCGCGGCTGGTATGAGAAGGGCAACCTGACCATCGGTGTCGCCAAGGGTGATTACCAGGTGACGCTGGAGAATAGCGGCACGAAGCGTGGCAATGTCATGACTGTCCTGGAGAACATATTCCTCATTACTGTCTACGAGGCCGAGGATCTCATCGACTCTACTCCCTGTGTACTCATCGAGGGTTGCAGCCAGAAGTATGCCGAGATGCTGGCCCAGGCTCTGCGCAATGCAGGCGCCACCGTAGAGGTGAAGAACATGAACGAGGGTGAGGATGATGATGACGAGGAAGAGGAGACAGAGACTGGCATCGCTGGCACCAGCGCCAGCCCCCTGCAGTCTACTATCTATGACCTGCAGGGTCGTCAGCTTCGTTCCCTCCCCGTTGCCGGTGCACGTGGTCTGTATATCGTGAACGGCAAGAAGGTACTGCGCTAAGCGCACGGACAGATTCTGTTGCCTCACAGCATATACCCAGAGAGGGAATCACGTCACATCTTATGACGTGGTTCCCTTTCGGTGTTTTATGGGTGGGACAAATGCCAGCAGCATCTTTAAACACCAGTGCTCAGCTCTCTCAAATTTTTGTCCTGTACCATATTATTATTAAACAAAAAGAGGATGTTCCAGTTTCTTCTCTTTTTCGAAAGGAAATGATGTAAATTGGACAGTTCTATTGTACAAAAGTTAGACGTTTTTCTTTTTATTACCCCTAAAAAGTTTTGCAAAAAGTGGTGCAGAAGTTAATATTCATTAATTCTGTGTCATAAAATTGTGACTTTTGATATGGGGGAGGTAATTTTATGTATTTTTGCGGCTCAAAAAAAATAAGTATTATAAATCACGAAAAACAAAAGCCAATGAACAAAAGACTTTTATTATTATTCACCATGGTATTTGCTCTGTGCTGCCATAATGTGTATGCTCTTGCCGTATCCAAGAACACAAAAAGCGGTCAAATCAAGTCTACGTCTGGGGAGATTAAGAAAGGTACAGTGGTCTGGGATGCAACTACTAGAACCCTGAGCCTGAACAATGCCGAAATACAGGGTTACTTGTTAATCGACCATAAAGACGGCATAAATATTGACCTAAATGGCGAAAATGTGATAGACCATTCCAAAGGCCTTAGTTCATCGGAGGCAATATTGGTTAACGAGGGCAATTTGATGGTATCCTCTACTTGCAGTGGTAGCCTAAAGGTGAAAGGTAACCAGTACGGCATACGTTTTTTAAGTGAGGCCGCCTCGTTCACTGTTGTAAAGAACTGTTCGGTGGAGATCATTGCGGATCTATATGCCTTTCATGGCTATTGCGCCGGAAAGAACACTGCAACTCTTGATGTTACGTTTGATAACGCGTCATTCTATACCCACCCCACGAAAGCTAACTCTATGCATGTACCAATCAAGGGTGCCAAGAGTATCACCCTGAAGAATTGCGAACTGGTGTCCCCTGCCAACTATGCTTTCTTTGATGGAGATGGTTATATGTACAAATTAAACAGTGAACAAATGGGCGACAATGAGATATGGGATGGCGACTTCCAAGTGAAGCCCCGAGTAGCTCTCAACTACAATGCTATCCTGGATGACCCCAACGCCCTCTACTCTCTGACGCTGAAGACTTTTGTAGGTGATTTCGCAAACTTGGTTGCTATAGGTCGGGCTTTATTAGATGCGGGTGTGGACTTTAATCTCATGTACTCAGCTCCCTGTTTGGTTCTCAAAAACGCAAAACCTAACGAGGTAAAAGCCCTTGCAGAGAAGCTCGTTGCGGTTGGTTGCAGTGTGAGTATCGAGAAGACGGGCTATGCCCCAGGCGTTTATTTCAAGCACCCGGGCGGAAGTATCTATGCCCTCCCCGATGGCGATGTTGAGTATTCCCCCATTCTTGGCAAGGTGACCTATGATGCCGAAAATGCGATACTGACGTTGAATAATGCTAGTATAGACAGAAGCTGTCTGTATATAAAGAACAAGGATCTGACGATAGAACTAATTGGCGATAATCAAATTATAGGCAACCAAGAGGACGGCGCCCTGATAGTGGAAGGGGCGAACTTGAATATCCAATCTTCTTGCAACGGCTCGCTATATTTGGATAACGAAGGCGACTACGGCCTGCGCCACTTCGATACGAACAACCATACCATCACAGCGAAAGACTGTAATGTACGCATTAAGTCTTCGACATATCCCCTGAATGGCACATTAACTGCTACTAATTCAGAGGCAACGCTCCGCATCGCCATCGACCACGCATCATTCAAAGTAGAAGTCCCTGCCTATTCTGGGAGCCGGAAGTGTGTTACAGGCGTCAAGGAAATCACCCTGAAGAACAGTATTGCCGTTACACCTGCCAACATCCACTTCAAGGACAATGACGGCTATCTCTACTATTATACAGGGAACTGGGAGGAGAAGAACTGGTTTGGCGAATTAGAAGTGCGCCAGGCAGAGATGTATGGCATCAACATCTGCGGCAAGGAAGTGGACGAGACTAACTGCAGCAACATCCTGGGCGACTACAGCGTCACCTACGACCCAGCCGAGAATGTCCTGACACTAAAAAATGCCCATCTCAATAGCGACGAGTACAATCTCATCCGTTTCAACAGCAAGTCTAAGGACGCATTCACCAACTACACCATCAAGCTGAAGGGCGAGAACACACTGAATGGTGGCACTGACGAGGATAGGCCTTGTGGTATCTCTATGGACACTAAAGTAAACGTGACCATCCAGGGACCAGGCTCATTGAAAAGCTATGGCCCAGAATTTTGGATAGAAGAAGGCAGACTCACGATAGAGAAGGAGGCCGAGGTGACAATTCCTAGATTATTGTCTGGTACTAGTCAGTTAACCGTGGACAATGCCACACTCTGCATGGAGGATGCCCAATGTAGTGGACTTGAAGAATTAGAAATGAAAAATGGTGTATCGATTCTGACCGAGGGCGTGTCATGGAACCCTGACCCGAAGTACATGTGGTTTGAGGGTGAGGATGGACAGTGGTATGATGGTCCTATTACCATCGGAGTTGCCAATACCAATTTCCAGGTAGAGTTGGTAAATTGCGGCGAAAGAAAGACTTCAGTCATCGTTGTCATTAGAGAGTATATCGGTCTTACCGTGAGTGAAGCTAAAGCTCTCGTCAATTCGGCTCCTTGCGTACTAGTCAAAGGTCTAAGTCAGAAGTCTGCTGAGGATTTTGCTCAGGCACTGCGTGAAGTGGGTGCTACCGTAGAGGTCACTGAAAACTCCGAAACAGGCATCATCAGCACTACCACCACAAGCGGCACCCAGCAGCCTATCATCTACGACATCCAGGGCCAGCAACTCCAATCTATCCCCTCTGGCAGTGCTCGCAGAATCTATATCGTGAACGGCAAGAAGGTACTGCGCTAAGCGCACGGACAGATTCAGTTGTCCTACAATATATACCCAGAGAGGGAATCACGTCACATCTTATGGTATAACCGTCCGCGTTAACAGACCCTACGAAAAAGCAATGAGGTCGTGTCAAAAGTAACTGGCACGACCTCTTAACATAATATAACGATCAAAGCCCCGACTTTCCCAAGCCAGGGCTTTGATTATCTTGTATGCTCGGCATGAGCATTGTCTAACGGGTGTAAGTCCCCAACGAGCCCTGATAGTGGGAATCGTATAGCCAGAGAGACAAGGGTGTCCATCGCGAGGTGGAATCTGAAAGAAGTCAGCGGCAAACATCTGGCCTAACGTACAGAAACTTGATACAAGGCTAAAGTATGTGGATAAGGACGTGTCTTTGTTTGGGGGAGGCAAATTAGTCTGAAGTGAGAAATGCCACAAGCTTCTGAGTGGCGCGCCCACGGTGGCTGATGCGATTCTTCTCTTCAGGTCCCATCTCGGCAAAGGAAAGCCCCGTCTCGTCGGGGGCGAAGATGGGGTCGTAGCCAAAGCCATCTATGCCGCGTCGCTCTGTGAGGATCTCGCCTTCCACGATGCCCTCAAAGAGATGCTCGACGGGCTTGGTTTCTCCCGTTTCGGGGTCGCGCTCTTCGCGTATGAGAGCAATGACGGTGCGGAAGCGTGCGTGTCGGTTGGGCGCATCCTTGAGTTGTGCGAGCAGGCAGGCAATGTTGGCGTCAGAGTCGTGGCTGTCGCCATAGCCGTTCATCGCTCCGAAACGAGCCGTGAAGATGCCCGGTGCCCCGTCGAGGGCTTCCACCTCGAGTCCGGTGTCGTCGGCGAAGCATCCCATGTGGTAGTGTTCGAAGACGTAGCGCGCCTTCTGCAGTGCATTTCCTTCGAGCGTATTGCTCGTTTCGGGAATGTCTTCGAGGCATCCGATGTCTTTCAGCCCTTTCACTTCGTATGCCGAGCCCAGAATCTGGCGTATCTCGCGCAGCTTGTGCTCGTTGTTGGTGGCCATGATGAGTTCCATGAGTTCGTTCTTTGTATGTTTTTTTAGTGTTTAATCTTGTCAAATCCTTCGCCAAAGACACCCTCAACATTGCTCACGCTCACGAATGCCCTTTGGTCCAGTTTGCGCACGATGCGCATGATGCGTTGCTTCTCTCTCTTCTTGGCAAGCACGAGCAGCACGGAGCGTGGCTCCTTGCTGTACCATCCTTCGCCGTTGAGCACCGTGACGCCTCGCTCCACCTTTTTCGCCACGGCGTTGGCAATCTCCTCGTAGTGCTCGCTGATGATGGTGAACTGCACCGACTGGTTGGCAGAGTTGAGCACATAGTCGAGCATGCTCATCGAGATGAAGAGGCAGATGAAGCCCACGAGCGTCTTCTGGAAGTCGCCCACCACGAAGTAGCTGGAAAAGACGATAAAGATGTCGATGAAGAGCATGATGCGCCCCAACTGGATGTCGCGGTGCTTGTTGACGCACGAGGCGATGATGTCGGTGCCGCCCGTCGACCCTCCAGCCTGAAACACGATGGCAAGTCCGAGTCCTTCGAAGCAACCAGAGAGGACGCATGCCATGAAGATCTCGTCGCCGACGATGCGGGTCAGTGTGCCGTCGTCCTGCGTCAGGAAGTCTTGGGCAAAACCGATGGCAATGGAGATGATGGCAGTGGCAGCCAGGGTGCGTGTGGTGTAGCGCCAGCCCATGACGTAGAAGGCTATGGCGAGGAGGATGCAGTTGATGAGGAAGTAGCTGTATTGCGCTGGGAACCCCGTGGCATAGAAGATGAGTGCTGCCACACCACCCATGCCTCCGCTCACGATCTCGTAGGGGAGCATGAAGCAAGTGTAGCCAATCACATAGAACGCGATGCCGACGAGCATCAGCGTATAGTCTTTCATCAGTGAGCTCATGCCTTGATAGCGTTAAATCCGAGTCCGAATGCGCCTTCCACACGATGGAAGGTGACGAAGGCCTGCTGGTCGGTGTCGCGGATGAGGCGCAGCATCTGCACCTGTTCGCTCTTGTGGACAATGGTGACGACAACGCGCAGCTGGTCGTGCGTGTAGCCTCCCTCGCCAAGCAGCAGCGTGGCGGTGTGGCCCGTCTCCTTGCGTATAACCTCGACAAGTCTGTCGCTCTCTTTGGTGTAGACGGTGAACTGGATGTCCTGTTTCGAGGAGTTGATCATCGTGTCGACAGCGAAGGTGTAGACGACGAGCGTCACGTAGCCGAAGACGACCATCTGCCAGCTGTGGAAGAGGAAGTAGCAACTGCCGATGACGAAGAGGTCGATGTAGAGGAGCACGCGACCGATGCTCACATTCTTATACTTGTTGATGATGGCAGCGATGATGTCCCATCCGCCGGTGCATCCGCCCGACATGAACACCATGCCGATGCCGATGCCGTTGAGCACGGCACCGAGGATGCACGCCATGCCTTCCTGGTTTTCGCCCAAGACGTTGAGCAGCGTGCCGTCGTCTTGCGTGATGAGCGACTGGCTGAGTCCGAGATAGATGGAGAGGGCGAGCACGGCGTAGAGCGTCTTGAGGGCAAACTTGGTGCCGAGCTGCCACCAGGCGGCAATGAGCAGCACGCCGTTGAGCAGGAGCAGTGAGTACTGCATCGGGAAGTTGGTGGCGTATTGCAGGATGGCAGCAAGACCGGCACCTCCTCCCGTGGTGATGTGGTTGGGCAGCAGGAAGAGCGCCCATCCTACGGAGTAGATGGCCATACCCAAGTTGATGAAAAAGAAGTCTTTGAAGATATCAAACACTTGGGCGTAAGAGAGTTTCTTTGGCATGTTCTGTTTGTGGTTGTTTTGTTGGTTCGGTGGGGGGTGCGGGATGGGAGGGGACTGTAGTTTTGTCCCTCCCATCCTTTTTTTGTATATAGCCTACAGAGATATGTGTCTTACAGAGATTATTATTTCACTACGATGTTGACGATGCGTCCGGGCACGGCAATCTGCTTCACCACCGTCTTGTCCTTGAGATAGCGCTGGCTCTCTTCAGCCTGCATCACCTGGTCGATCATCTGCTGTGGGGTGGCATCGGCAGGGAACGCCATGGAGAAACGCACCTTTCCAGAGAACTGCACACCGAGCGTGACGCTGGACTCGACGAGATACTTCTCGTCGAAGGCAGGCCACTCAGCATCGCACACGCTCTCGCTCTTGGCGGTGGCGCCGATGGCTTCCCAGAGTTCTTCGGCGATGTGGGGGCAGAAGGGGGCGATGAGTGCCACGAGTGGTTCGAGCACCTTGCGCGAGTGTGCCTTCTGTTGCGACAGTTCGCCCGTGGCAACCATGAAGGCAGGGATGGAGGTGTTGTAGGAGAAAGCCTCGATGTCTGCGCTCACCTTCTTGATGAGCTTGTGCAGCGTCTTCATGCTGTCGGCACTGGGCTCGCTGTCGTCGACTGTGAGCATGCCCTCCTTGTCCCAGAAGAGTGCCCAGAACTTCTTGAGGAAGCGGAAGCAACCGTCGATGCCGGCAACGTCCCAAGGCTTGGACTGCTCTATGGGGCCGAGGAACATCTCGTAGAGGCGCAGCGTGTCGGCGCCATAGTTCTCGCAGATGTCGTCGGGGTTCACTACGTTGTATTTCGATTTTGACATCTTCTCGATGGCTTGCCCAATGATGTATTGTCCTTGCTGGTTCAGCACGAACTCAGCCTCCTCAAACTCAGGCATCCATTGGCGCAGCTTCTCAGTGTCGAGCTGGTTGCCGCTCACCGTACTGATGTCGGCATAGATGGGGTCTGCCTCGACGTCGTTGTAGAAGTAGCGGTTCTTCTTTGCAGCATTGTCATAGCGCACCTCCAGGAGGTCATAGCTGACGTAGGTCTGTGTGCCCTGCAGACGATACACGAAGCTCGACCAACCCTGAATCATGCCTTGGTTGATGAGCTTCTGGAAGGGTTCTTCCTTCTTGCTCACGCCGAGGTCGAAGAGAAACTTGTTCCAGAAACGCGAATAGATGAGGTGGCCTGTAGCGTGTTCGCTTCCGCCCACATAGAGGTCGACGTTTTGCCAGTAGTTGGCATTCTTCTCGCTGATGAGCGCCTCTGTGTTCTTGGGGTCCATGTAGCGCAGATAGTAGGCGCTGGAACCGGCAAAGCCTGGCATGGTGTAGAGCTCGATGGGGGACACGGTCTGCTCGTCGATGAGCGATTTGTCCACGACCTTGCGGTTCTGCTCGTCCCAAGCCCAAATCTGTGCGTTGCCCAATGGAGGCTCGCCCGTTTCGGTGGGGAGGAACTTCTCTACAGCAGGCAGTTCGACAGGCAGACAATCCTCTGGAATCATCGTGGGGATGCCCTTCTTGTAGTAGACAGGGAAGGGCTCGCCCCAATAGCGCTGGCGGCTGAAGATGGCGTCGCGCAGACGGTAGTTCACCTTCACGCGGCCCAGCTTGTGTGCCTTCACGAAACGCTTTGTCTCGGCAATGGCTTCCTTGATGGTCAGACCGTTGAGACAGAGGCGCTCACCATCGTAGAGCACGCTCTTCTCTTCGCTCACGGGGGAGTTGGTCACGATGCCTTCCTTGGCGTCGTAGCTCTCTTCGCTCACGTCTGCTCCTTCGACGAGTGGCACGATGGGGAGGTTGAAGTGCTTGGCGAAGGCGTAGTCGCGACTGTCGTGAGCAGGCACAGCCATGATGGCGCCCGTGCCATAGCCCGCCAGCACATATTCTGCAATGTAGATGGGGCACTTGTCGCCCGTGATGGGGTTGATGCCGTATGCGCCCGAGAAGACGCCCGTCACGGTGTGGTCGATCATGCGCTCTCGCTCGGTGCGACTCTTCACATACTTGATGTATTCGTCGACGCCCTGTCGCTGCTCTGCCGTTGTCACCTTGTTCACGAGTTCGCTTTCAGGAGCGAGAACAAAGAAGGTGACGCCGAACATCGTGTCGGCGCGTGTGGTGAAGATGGTGAAGTCGACATCCTGACCCTCCACCTTGATTTCCACCTCCGTGCCCTCGGAGCGGCCAATCCAGTTGCGCTGTGTCTCCTTGATGGAGTCGCTCCATTCGATGGTGTCGAGTCCGTCGAGCAGTCGCTGGCTGTAGGCACTCACACGGAGACACCATTGGCGCATCTTCTTTTGCTCCACCGGGTAGCCGCCGCGCTCGCTCACTCCGTTCACCACCTCGTCGTTGGCAAGCACGGTGCCGAGTTGGGGGCACCAGTTCACCATCGTCTCACCCATGAAGGCGAGGCGGTAGTTCATCAGCAGGTCGCTTTGCTCCTGCTCGCTCTCGGGCCAGCAGCCTTCTGCCTTGAATCGCTCGATGAGGCGCTCGATGGGCTGCGCCTTCTGGAGCTCCTCGTCGTAGTAGGAGTTGAACATCTTCTGGAATGCCCATTGGGTCCAGTGGTAGTAGTCGGGCGTGCAGGTGCGCACTTCGCGGCTCCAGTCAAACGAGAAGCCGATCTTGTCGAGCTGCTCGCGGTAGTGGTCGATGTTGGCAAAGGTGCTGATTTCGGGGTGCTGACCCGTCTTGATGGCGTGCTGCTCGGCAGGCAATCCGTAGGCGTCATAGCCCATGGGGTTCAACACGTTGTAGCCTTGCTGACGCTTGTAGCGGGCATAGATGTCGCTGGCTATGTAGCCGAGGGGGTGGCCCACATGCAGACCAGCACCGCTGGGGTAGGGGAACATGTTGAGCACATAGAACTTCTTGCGTGTCTCGTCCTCAACGACTCGGTAGGTCTTGCTTTCCACCCATCTTTGGTGCCACTTCTTCTCAATCTCTCTGAAATTGTATTCTTTCATTTGTCGTTCTGTTTGTTCTTCTTTATTTTGCGCGCAAAAGTACTGCTTTTTCTCTAATAAACCAAAAATATCGAGTCTTTTCACTCAAAACTTGCTCCATAACGAAAGAAGCGGAGCCTTCGCTGTAACGAACCGTTACGGGGAAGGCTCCGCTTCTTGTTTTTTGCTCCGTTTTGCGAGGCTCCCTGGTGCAACGCAAAGTTGCAAGGGGAAAGATAAGTGGCGTCTCGCTCGGAGGATGTGCAAGTGGAGGAGGGGTAAAAACAACAAGAGCATCCATTTTCACAAACGAACGCCCTTTTCAGCTAATCTTAATCCTTTTACAAATCAATCTTAACCTTTATCAAAACTAATACTAACGAATCTTCATTTCTTTTGTTTGTCTTGGTCAATGCTTTTCTATTGTAAGTAATTTATCTTTTAACCTTAACAAAACTGATACCTAACAATCCTTAATCAAAACTAATTCTAAGTCAATTATTCTAACCTTAAATCAAAACTAAAGTCTCAAAACACGATTCGATTCGTCGCGAACACCTCTGTGTTTCTCTTTGACGATGCAAAATTACGCACTTTTCACTGACCCACCAAACGAATCGGGAGAAAAAAAGAAAAAAGTGCCGTCTTATTGATTTAGGTCAAATGAAGGCGGAGAGAACGTCCTTTTGTCGCTGTTTTTCTCATTTTTTTTGGCTCGGAGCGTCACAAAACAGCACCGAGGCTCGTTTCTGTAGGTGGGAGGCGCAGAGCGCGCTTTCAGAAGGGGGCTGAGCAGATACTTTGGAAGATGGAGTTCTTGCTATCGAAAAGATGGAGTGCGCACACCTCGGCAATGGAATAATACGGGCGCGCGTTACATTTTCAAAAAAAGGCAGAGTGTTTATTTGGCAATACGGAAGCTTTTTTGTATCTTTGCACCGAATAACATTACGCAAGAACGCGCACGCAGCATTTTTTCATCCCCCAAGGATGGCGTCGGTCAAACGAACGATATATCAAAACCAATATAAATATAACCATTATGAAAAAAACACTTGCCACGATTCTTCTCGCCCTGCCCTTTGTTGCGGTGGATGCAAAGAAGAACAACGACAACCAAGCGGCTGCAGCCCCAACGGGCGAAGAATGGCAGTCGCCAGAGAATCTTGCGCTGAACAAGGAGCGCCCCACAGCCTACATGTTCCACTTCGGCAGTGCTGAGCGTGCCTTTGGCGTGCAGCCCGAGACGAGCGACTACTACAAGAACCTCGACGGGCAGTGGAAGTTCAACTGGGTGGCTTCGCCCGACCAGCGTCCCGCCAAGTTCTATGAGACAAGCTACGACGTGAGCGGATGGGACAACATCGAAGTGCCCGGATGCTGGAACGTGCAGGGCTTGCAGAAGGACGGCACAATGAAATACGGTGTGCCCATCTACGTCAACCAGCCCGTCATCTTCTATCACGAGGTTAAGGTGGACGATTGGAAGAAAGGCGTTATGCGTAAGGCTCCAGAGCAGTGGACCGTCAGCAAGTACCCCAACGAGGTGGGCTCTTATCGCCGCAACTTCAGCGTGCCTGCCGACTGGAAGGGTCGTCGCGTCTACGTCTGCTTCGATGGCGTTGACTCGTTCTTCTATCTTTGGATCAACGGCAAGTATGTGGGCTTCTCCAAGAACTCACGCAACACAGCCAAGTTCGACATCACCGACTATTTGGTGGCTGCCGACAACACGCTCGCTGTGGAGGTCTATCGCACCAGCGACGGTTCCTTCCTCGAGTCGCAGGATATGTTCCGTCTGCCCGGTATCTATCGCTCTGTCTATCTCGTGAGCGAGCCCGAGGTGAAGATTGAAGACCTCGCTGTGCGCACGGGTTCTGTCACCATGAGCAACGACCCCAGCACCGCCAGCCAAGCCGTCATCACCTTTGATGCCACCATTGCCAACCTTGGCAAGAAGGCTGCTAAGGACTACACCATCAACTACACCATCAAGCCCGTCGAACTCTACACCGACAAGGTGCTCGAAGGAGCGCAGAAGAGCGCTGCCATCGAAGCAGGCACACAGAAGGGTGAAGGTCGCTTGCTTCATAGCGAGATGACGCTCACCGGTGCAAAGACCTGGAGTGCAGAGGCGCCCTATCGCTACGTCTGCACCGCCGAGTTGAAGGACAAGAAGGGCAACCTCATCGACTGCGCGTCCACCTATTTCGGTGTGTGCAAGGTGGAGATTCGCGAAACGCCAGCCAACGAGGACGAGTTCGGACTGAAGGGACGTTACTTCTACGTCAACAACAAACCCGTGAAGCTCAAGGGTGTCAACCGTCACGAGACATCGCTCGATCGCGGTCATGCCATCACCCGCCAACAGATGGAGGAGGAAGTGATGCTCATGAAGCGTGGCAACATCAACCACATCCGCACCTCTCACTACTCCAACGACCCCTACATGTACTATCTCTGCGACAAGTATGGCATCTATCTGGAGGACGAGTGTAACATCGAGAGCCACCAATACTACTATGGCGAGGCATCTCTTTCTCATCCCAAGGAGTGGAAGGCTGCCCACATCGACCGTAACATGGCCATGGTGCGCGCCCACGTCAACCATCCTTCCATCGTCATCTGGTCGCTTGGCAACGAAGCAGGCCCCGGCGACAACTTCAAGGCTGCCTACGAAGCCATCAAGGAGTACGACCAGCGCCCCGTGCAGTATGAGCGCAACAACGACATCGTGGATATGGGTTCAAACCAATACCCCAGCGTGGCGTGGGTGCAGGGTGCCGTCAAGGGTAACTATGGTGTGAAGTATCCCTACCATATCTCCGAATATGCACACTCTATGGGTAACTCATTGGGTAACCTCGTAGACTATTGGGATGCCATCGAATCCACCAACTTCTTCTGCGGCGGTGCCATCTGGGACTGGATTGACCAGGCTATCGACGCCTACACGGAGGACGGTGTGAAGTATATGGGCTACGGCGGTGACCACGGCGATTGGCCCAACGACGGTATGTTCTGCATGAACGGCATCATCCTGCCCGACCTCACGCCCAAACCACAGTACTTCGAGGTGAAGAAGGTTTATCAGAACGTAGGCGTTAAGCTCGACTCTGTCTTCGATATGCACAACCACACTATGGTTAAGTTCACCATCACCAACAAGAACTACTTCACCTCGCTCGATGACTACGACATCAATGGCATCGTGATGTGCGATGGCAAGCCCGTCACCGCTTTCCCCATCCAGTTGCCTCAGAGTATCGGTCCTCGCGAGAGCTTCACCATGACCGTACCCATGAAGATAGAGAATGTTCAGGGTGAGCTCTTCCTCAACATCGAATTCCGACTGAAGGAAGCAAAGCCTTGGGCACGTGCCGGATACGTTCAGATGAACGAACAGCTCTTCATCGACAACACCACCGAGAAGGCAACACTCATGAACAATAGCCGTGCACAGTTGAAGGTCGTTCACGAAGGCAGTGCAACCGTCGTTCAGGGCATCAACTTCGTAGCAAGCTTCGAGGACAGCAACGGTTCGCTCAACTGCCTGCAGTACGATGGCGAGTACGTCATCGAGAGCGGCAACGGACTGAAACTCGATGCCTTCCGTGCTCCCGTCGATAACGACAACTGGGCATGGAACAAGTGGTTCCAAGCTGGTCTCTACAACCTCCAGCACCGCGCCACAGCTGCTCCTATCATCACCAACAACACCGACGGCACCGTCTCTGTCACCTACACCGTTGTGAGCCAGGCTCCTCGTCAAGGTCGCGCTATCATGCGTCCCGGCAAGGCTGGTGCTCCCTTCCAGAAGATTGAGGAAGGCCGTGAGATGACTACCGACGACTTCCACTTCACCACCACACAGCGCTACACCATCTATTCCGACGGCACCATAGCACTCGCCAGCTCCATCGTGAGCAGCGATCCCGGCATTGCACTGCCTCGTCTAGGCTATGCCTTCAAGATGCCCACACGATTCGACCAGTACGAATACTACGGTCGTGGTCCTCTCAATAACTATGCTGCCCGCAAGACGGGCTCCTTCGTGGGGCGTTACAAGAGCACCGTCAAGGAGCAGTTCGTCAACTTCCCCAAGCCACAGAGCATGGGCAACCGTGAAGAGGTGCGCTGGTGCACACTCACCGACGCCCAAGGCACCGGTCTTGAGTTTGTTGCAGACCAGAGCACCATGTCTACCTCGGCTCTGCCCTGGAGCGCGCTCCAGATGACACTTGCTGCTCACCCCCACGAGCTGCCCAAGAGCGATGGCACCTATGTCCACCTCGACTGCCAGGTGACGGGTCTCGGTGGCAACAGCTGCGGTCAGGGTGGTCCTCTCGCTCAAGACCGCGTACAGGGCGCTCTGCACCAGATGAAGCTCATCATCCGTCCCGTAAACCGTGGCGCGAACTATCAGGATCTCGCTAACGTGACTTGCAAGACGGCTTGCCCCGTGAGCATCTCACGCGACCGTGCCGGCAACGTGAGCATCACCGGCGACACCCGCGAAGCCAAGAATATCTGCTATCAGGTGACCGAACAGGGCAGCAAGAAGCCCGGCAAGGTGCAGACACACGATGCACGCAGCCGCATGGCTTGCATGGTAGCACTTCGCAATGGCGGTACCGTCACTGCGTGGTATGAGGGCGACGATAAGGTGAAGACTTCTGCCAGCTTCGAGAAGATCGAGAACGTGCCCGTCACCGTCAAGTATGTGAGCAGCGAGGAAGGACCTCACGGTGAACTTGCTACCAACATGGTCGACGGCAATCCCAACACCATCTGGCACACCATGTACAGCATTACCGTTCCCAAGTATCCTCATTGGGTAGACTTCGATTGCAGCGAGGTCAAGACCATCAAGGGCTTCACCTATCTGCCCCGTCAGGATGGCCCCAACGGAAACATCAAGGGCTACAAGGTGCAGCTCTCTATGGACGGCGAGAACTGGACCGATGCTGTCGCTGAAGGCAACTTCGAGAACAACTTGAAGGAGAAGAGAGTCACCTTCAAGGGTCAGAAGGCACGCTACCTCCGCTTCACCGCCACCAGTAGCCAGCGAGGCGACGACTTCGCCAGCGGTGCAGAATTTACCGTAATTGCCGAGTAATACAAAGCAACGTCTCTTTTGCACCCACCACGCTCCCTCCATCTCCGGTCTCTCGGGCCGAGATGGAGGGAGTTTTTTTTTTCTCTGTAGTGAACCGTCGCGGTGCAGCTTGCGCTTTTTTCGCGTTCGCCACACCCTTTTGTTGGCAATCCGAATTTTTGACAAACGACGACTCTCGACGACGAGAGGCAGCAGTGACGGATGGTCTGACTGGGGGGTGGTCCTGTTCTGGTAGGCTGGTTCCATGCTCACAGTCCGCACTTTTCTCTGATGAGCGAGGCTCCCTGTTCGGCGAACACCAATAGGCATGAAAAAAGCAGCGAGAACCCAGGGCTCTCGCTGCAGCAACCTTTCCTGTCAAGCGCTTTCTTAAGCTTTCTTGTCTTGGTGGATGGTGAGTTGTGGGAAGGGGAAGTTGATGCCTTCCGTGTTGAACGTCTTGTAGACCGTCTCGTTCATGTCGAAGAACACGCCCCAGTAGTCCTCGCTCTTCACCCACAGACGCACAGCGATGTCCACACTGCTGGCGCTGAGAGCCGCCACCACAATCATCGGTGCAGGGTCTTGGAGGATGCGCTTGTCGGCGGCAATGATGCGGTTGAGCAAACCACGCACCTTGTCGATGTCCTCGCCATATTCCACCGACACGGTGAGATCGACGCGGCGTTGGGGCTCCTTGCTAAAGTTCGTCATGTTGCCACTCGAAAGCGCACCGTTGGGCAGAATCACCTCTCGGTTGTCGGGCGTGAGGATGATGGTGTGGAGAATCTGAATCACCTTGACCACGCCCGATTCGCCCTGAGCCGTAATGAAGTCGCCCACACGGAAGGGACGGAAGAGCAGCAGCATGATGCCGCCTGCCAGATTTTGTAGGTTGCCTGAGAGTGCCATACCGGCAGCCAAACCCACGCTGGCGAGCAGGGCAGCAAAGCTGGTGGTGTCCACACCCAAGGCATTCACAACAGCCACGATGAGTAGGGTGGTGAGAAGGACGTTGACTAGGCTCTTGAGGAACGTTTGGATGGTCAAGTCAATCTTGCGGCGCTCCAGGATACGTGCAATCACCTTGTTGATCATCTTGATGACGAAGCGCCCCACGAAATAGATGATCAGAGCGATGATGATGCTCTTTCCGCCCTCGATGGCATAGGAGAGCGCTTGGTCGGCAAATTTGGAGAGGCTGGCACCATTGGCAGCCTGTGCCACCTCCTTGACGATGTTTGTTGATTCTTCTGCAGCGCCTTCTGCCTGCAGTAACATAAAATTAAGCATAAGCAATAAGATTCTATATTATCGTTTTTTCATGACGGCATTGATGACGCGAACGGAGCTGACGAGCTTGCCGGTAGAGGTGAAGATATCCACATTCCACACATGGCTGGAGCGGCCCAGGTGCACCGGTGTGCAGACGGCACGCACCGTGTCGCCCTCGTGCGCCGAGCTCACGTGGTTGCCGCTCACCTGCATGCCCACCACCGTCTCGTCGGGTTTGCATGCCACCATTGATCCCAGCCCTGCCACTGTCTCGGCAAGCGCCAGTGACGCTCCGCCGTGCAGGATGCCGAAGGGTTGGCGGTTGCGGTGGTCGACGGGCATGGTGGCTTCCACACGTTCGGGCGATGCAAAGGTGTACTGAATGCCGAGGTTGCCCATGAGTGTATTCTTCGACTGCGCGTTGAGTGCGTCGATGGGAATCTCCGTTGTCTGCACTTCGCTCACAATGGCGCGCTCGATGGCGAGTGCAGCTCCATCTTGGTCGTTGTCGAGCGTGGTGAAGTCGGCACAGCGGCGCACGCTCTCCGTGGCGTTGCCCATGGCAATGCCTGTTCCTGCCATCTGAATCATGTTGATGTCGGCAGCGCCGTCGCCGATGGCAATGACTTCGTCCAGTCCAATGCCGAGCTTCTGCACCAAGGCACTCATGGCATAGCTCTTGCCCACCTGGTAGCCCACGACTTCGAGCATGTAGGGGTTCGAGTGTATGGTGTCCATCACGCCATTGAGGTGGCGTTGCATGTGGTCTTCGAGTCCGCTCAGTTCATCTTCGTCGTCGCAAAAGAGCATCACCTCGTTGGGCCAATCCTCCATCTCGGCACTGAGCAGTTCGCCCTTGCGCAGCTTCATGCCGTTCATGCGTGCTTCGTCAATGATGTGTGCGTTTTCGATGTCGGTGCTCACCACCTCGTCGCCATCGTAGTATGCCATCGTCATGCCTGTCTTGTCCGCTTTGCGCTCCAGATAGGGAATCATCTGCGGGTCGATGGTGCGCTCGAAGATGATCTCTCCGGTGCGCGCACTGATGACCTGTGCACCGTTGTAGGAGATGATGAAGCCATCGTAGGTGCCGAGGTCGATGGCTTTGGCGATGGGCAAAATGCCATAGGTGGGACGCCCGCTGGCGAGCGCCACCTTGATGCCGATGGATTGAACCTTGCGCAGCGTCTGTATGGTGCGCTTTGAAATCTCTCGCTGACTGTTGAGGAGCGTGCCGTCAACGTCAAGAACTAATAACTTGTACTTCATGGGGCATTGGGGGTGTTTTGCGTTGGGGGGGGCTTTGTTTAGGGGGGGACTCTGCCATGAATGGCAGAGCACGGGGGCAGCTTGGTGGGCAACTTGGTGGTGGATAGGTTATTCCGTTAGGGCGGAGCAGATGCGGTCTTGGAAGGCACGGCCGAGGGCGGCACGTGTCAGTCCTTGGTTCATGATGGAGAAGCAGAGGAGATGTCCGTTGGTAGCCTTGCAGTAGCCGGAGAGCGTGGAAACGCCCGTCACGGTGCCCGTCTTGGCGTGCACGTTGCCTTGTGCTGTTGTGCCCTCCATGCGTTTGGCAAGTGTGCCGTCAACACCCGCAATGGGCATGGCGGCGTAGAGTTCGTTGTAGATGGCAGGCTGGCTGTGGGCATAGCATAGCAGCGTGAGCAGCAGACGTGGTGTGACGTAGTTATAGAGCGAGAGCCCGCTGCCGTCTACGATATCATAGTCCTGTGGGTTGAGTCCCGCCTTTCTGATGACCTCCTCCACGCGCTTCGCGGCAGCCTTCGCCGGTTTGTCGTTTCCGGTTCCGAGTTCCCAAAACACACTTTCTGCCATCATGTTGTCGCTCTTCTTCATCATTGGCTGCAGCACATCGTGGAGCGACCATTCACGGTCTTCGGCCCACAGGCACGAGCTACTCTTGCGCTTGCCGCCTGCCTTGAAGTCCGTCATGCCCGTCTCCTCGTCGTCCCAGCACCATCCGCGTCCTGGTGTGCGCACGACAGGTGTGTAGCGATGTTCGGCAGGCAGTTGGTCGAGCGCCGCCACCGCGGTGACAATCTTCTGGTTGCTGGCAGGCCGCATGCGTTGGTCGGCATTGACGGAGTAGAGCATCACGCCGTCCGTGAGGTCGTAGACACAAAGTCCCAGTTGTGTGCTGCGGAGCAGAGTGTCGCAGCAGAGTGCATCGAGTCGTGTCTGCAGTGCGCCCTGCCAAGTCGAAGGCTCATACGCGCGTACGTTATTAATAAGGTGTGGAGCTTCGCGCCGCAACGTCTGCTCGCCTCCCGTTGTCATGAGCGGAGGTGTGACGATGGTAGATCTGATTACCTGCTGCTGTCCCGTGTGGGTAAAGCGATGGGTGCCACATGCCACAAGCAGCGGTAGGGCGAGTAGTGTGAGGATGTGTCGTTTGCGTGTCATGAGCAGTTCGTTTTGCCCTCAAGAGGCTTATCTCAGCAGCAAAGATAATGTTTTTTCCAAAAACAAGCAATAAATAAGTACAACCAATTCACTTTTTTTATAATTTTGCAAAGACAATTCACACAAATCTTGAGAAAAACCATGATTCGCAAATTTGATTTCCTCATCATAGGCGGAGGAGTTGCCGGCATGAGCTACGCGCTCAAGGTGGCAGGTTCCGGCAAGGGCAAGGTGGCGCTCGTCTGTAAGACGACGCTCGACGAAGCCAATACCGCCAAAGCGCAAGGTGGCATAGCCTCCGTCACCAACCTTAAGGTGGACAATTTCGACAAGCACATCGAGGACACCATGATAGCCGGCGACTACATCAGCGACCCGGCAGCCGTGGAGCAAGTCGTCAAGGGCGGTCCAGCCGGTATTGCCGACCTCGTCAGGTGGGGCGTCAATTTCGACAAGGCAGAGGACGGTTCCTTCGACCTCCATCGTGAGGGCGGTCACTGCGAGTTTCGCATCCTTCATCATGCCGACGACACCGGCTTTGAGATTCAGCGCGGGCTCATGGAAGCCGTACGCAGCAACCCCAACATCACCGTGCTGGAGAACCACTTTGCCGTCGAAATCATCACACAGCACCACCTCGGCATCCGCGTCACACGCCGCACGCCCGACATCGTCTGCTACGGAGCCTATGTGCTCAATCCTGAGACGCAGAAGATCGACACCTATCTCTCCAAGGTCACGCTCATAGCCACGGGCGGCACAGGCGCCGTTTATGCCACCACCACCAACCCCAACATCGCCACTGGCGACGGCATCGCCATGGTCTATCGTGCCAAGGGCAAAGTCAAGGATATGGAGTTCGTGCAGTTCCATCCCACCGCCCTCTACAACCCATCCGAGCGCCATCCCGCCTATCTCATCACCGAGGCAATGCGTGGCTATGGTGGCATCCTCAAGCTGCCCAATGGCGAAGAGTTCATGCAGAAGTACGACGAACGCCTCTCGCTTGCGCCCCGCGACATTGTGGCACGCGCCATCGACAACGAGATGAAGATACACGGCATCGACCACGTCTGCCTCGATGTCACCCACAAGGATGCCGAGGAGACGAAACACCACTTCCCCAACATCTATGCCAAATGTCTCTCCATCGGCATCGACATCACCCAGCAGATGATACCCGTCGTCCCCTGTGCCCACTATATGTGTGGCGGCATCCAGGTCGACCTCGACGGACAGTCCAGCATCGCTCGCCTCTATGCCGTGGGCGAATGCTCCTGCACCGGTCTGCATGGTGGCAATCGCCTTGCGTCCAATTCGCTCATCGAAGCCGTAGTCTATGCCGATGCCGCTGCTAAGCATTCGCTGGAAGTCATCGACCAGTATGACTTCAACGACCGTGTGCCCGAGTGGAATGACGAAGGTACGATGACGAACGAGGAAAAGGTGCTCGTGGCGCAAGACGCACGTGAGGTCAACCAGATCATGTCCACCTATGTCGGCATCGTCCGCAGCGACCTCCGTCTGCATCGTGCTTGGGAGCGTCTCGACCTCCTCTACGAAGAAACCGAGCACCTCTTCAAGCGTGTTAAGCCCACCAAGGACATCTGCGAACTGCGCAACATGATCAACGTGGGCTACCTCATCACCCGCCATGCACTCGAACGAAAGGAGAGTCGTGGGCTCCACTACACCGTCGACTATCCCAAGCACGCCTACGACAAGAAATGACATTTCGCGACGACATACTGCCACTGAAGGACAAGCTCTATAGGCTTGCCCTTCGTGTTGTATGCGACCGGGCAGAAGCGGAAGACATCGTGCAGGACACCATGTTGCGCCTTTGGGAGCGGCGCGACGAGTGGGAGCAGATACGATCGCTCGAAGCCTATGCCCTCACCCTCTGCCGCAATATCGCCCTCGACCGATGCAAAGCTGCACGCCAGGGCAATCTCTCGTTGGACGAACAGCAAGATTCGCCCATCGACCTCCGCACACCGTTCGACCAACTCGACGAGCGCCAACGCGTGGAGCAGCTCATGCGCTCCATCGACCGTCTGCCCGAGGTGCAGCGCTCCATCGTCCTTCTGCGCCATGTCGAGGAGAAGAGCTATGACGAGATTGCCAGCATTCTCTCCCTCTCCACCTCCCAGGTGAAGGTCTACCTCCACCGCGCACGCCAGCGCCTGAAGGCGCAGGTGGAATGACCCACTCGCCACTTGCGGGTAAAAAAAGGGGCGGCCTCACGGTCACCCCATTTTGTGTTAGTGTCAGTCTGGTTAGTAGACTGGTTGGTTTTAGATAAATTACTAACAGTTTATAGAAAAAGCATTAATGATGTTTCTCGCGTATGCATCAGCCTGTGCGCCTCGTCTCATGGTCTGATGTGCGGCGTGTCTTGCAAGCGAGCCAGCGAGTCTGGTTGGTCGCTCAAGGCAGGAGTCTGTTCGTAGGCGGTCGAAGGTGCCGCATTTACAACTCCTGAAGGCAGGTTGACCACATTCTCGTCGTGCTCTTGATAGATGGCTTGTTGCACAGCAAGGCTCACACTGAGCACCATGGCAACAACGGCTGCAGCCTTGAAGAGAGGACGCATGCGATAGCTCAGTTTGACGCGGCGCGCGCGTACCGGCTCCTCTGCTTTGCCGTTCGTCACCTTCTTTTCTGTCAGTTGGAGCATGTGCTTGTCAAACTCGTCCGACAAGTGCTCGCTCGCCATGGCAGCGTGGGCGGCAAAGAGGTCGCAGTAGCGAAGCAGATGCGTGGGCACATCTTCTTGTGCAAAAAACTGGCGCAGTATCGCCTCTTCTTGCAGTGTTGTCTCGCACGCCCAATAGCGTTCAAGGAGTTGTTCGATGTACCGATAGTCCATACGTATCTTTCTTTTTGTTGGTCTCTATAAGGTAAGACGATTCAGCGGAAGAAAAGTTACAACTCGGCGCAAAAAAAAGTTTTTTTCTGTGCAGCACCATGCCATGCCCCCCACGCACTTGCGTTCCGAGCCAGACGGAACGAAATATTCTGTCTTCGCGAGACGGCGCCCCACACACTATATATATAAATGTATGCAAGTGGTCAAGAATAGATTATAATGAAAGCAAACGCTTCGTGTCGTTTTGACCGACATCTTTTCGTGCAGAAGTGGAGCTGCTGCCACGTTCCATGTTCGGCGTTTGGACGGCGCAGTGCAGCCCCGCGTAGCCCCAAAGATGGGCAAAAAGTATAAAAAATGTTATATCTTAGTTCATTTCGTTCATTTTTTTTACCTTTGTGCGCAATTTTCTAAATCTTATACAATATGAAAAGAATCTATTCCGTGCTATTTCTGTTTGCGCTGTTTGCTACGCATGCTTTGGCATACGTGACCATTGACTTGGCAGCACAAGTGTCGACCACCTCTCAAGCCGACCACATCCAGACCACCATCGACGGACTGAGCTTGAACTATATCAAGAACATCAATTCCTCAAGTCCAGCTGGAGCTAGCCTCTACTATGCCACGTGGACAGATATGTACAAACTGAACATCTCGTCAGCCAACGGCAAGAACATCATTGCCGTGGAACTCGATGGCCAAGCATCTTCCTCAGCCAACCGCGGCACCCTCATGGTTGAGGAGCTCGGCAATGGCAATCTCGACCACCACGCCAACTCTACCTCCTACTGGACAGGAACGAGCAAGACGCTCCGCTTCGCTTGTGGTGCCAATAGCACCTACGCTATCCAGCGCATCCGCGTGTGGTTTGAGGGTGAGGCCTATGTGCCCACAGAACCCACAGAGGGTGGAGAAGAGCAGGAGGAAGTGCTCATGGGCAAGCCCATGGTGCGCCCAGCATCAACCCCGCAAAACGGCAAGGCTGTGAAGATGGCGATTGTCAGCGTGCGCAAGTTTGAAACTCAGGTGAAGAAATACGCTCTCTGGAAGACCAAGCAAGGCTACGACGTGGAAGAAGTCTATGTGGAGGACAACGACGAGAACGGAACACTGAAGGAGAACGCGCTCGCCATCAATCTGCAGAAGCGACTCAAGGAACTGCACCCCACCTATGTGCTCATCATGGGCGACCACGAGCAAGTGCCCTCTTTCTTGGGTACGCTCAACTACAAGCAGACGAGCGGCTCGCGCACAACCTACGTCACCGACTATTTCTATGGAGAATACACCGACGACTATGCCGTGCCATACGAGGGCGACTACCAGCCCGAAGCCTATGTGGGCCGTTTCTCGGGTTGGGAAGCCGAGGACATCGAAGCGCAGATGAACAAGACCGAATACATGGCTCGTCTGAGCGGTGTCGACGCCAGCTGGCTTGACAACAGTCTCTGCATCCTCTCTGACGACCCCAAAGACCCCACCATCAAGCGTGGCCACGACTATGTGGTGAACTATCTCGAGAAGAAGGTGGAGAGCCATGTCAAGAACACCGGACTCATTAACAGCACCATCAACAGCACCATCAACGAGGGTTGCTCCTTTGTGAGCTACTACGGACACGGCGGCATCGGCGACCTCAATGCAAGCTATCGTTTGCAGGATGCTCTCCAACTCACCAATCAAGGCAAATACCCCATCTTCATGGCGATGACCTGCCTGACGGGCACCTTCGACAATGACTACCGCACCGTGATGTGTCTGGCAGAGCAGATGCAACGCATGCCCAACGCCGGCACCCTGGCTTATGTCGGAGCCACACGTGAGAGCTATCTCGACATGCAATTCATGACTGGAGGCACCAACAGCAATGATGGTCAAAGCTATCTTGGCTTCATGCGCAGCATGTTCCCCACCACCGATGAAGATCCACTCAACCAACAAGCACGTACCATAGGCGAAGGCTTCACCATCGCACGCTATGGCATCCGTTATGCAGGATGGACGTTCCGCGTGAAGGAGACACAAGAGTATCACGCACTCTTCGGCGACCCCACCTATATGCCCTACAGCAAGGCACCCCAGACCATGACAGTGACCAAGCCCGAACAGGCGATGGCAGGTTGTGCTTTCACCGTGCTCGCTGCGCCCCACGCTGTGGTCTGCATCAGCAAGAATCGCAGCATCGTGGCTGTGGCACTGGCAGATGCTGAGGGCAAAGCCAACCTGACGGCTGACATCAATGCCGCTCCCGGCAGCTATACGTTCTACTGCTCTGCACCCAACTTCAAAGACTACGAGTCCACCATCACGCTCCAAGCCTTCGACGAGCAGGGCGTCACTCCCTCAACCTTCGATTTCAACACCTACGCCCGCAAACGTGTGCTCATCGAGAAGTTCACGGGTCAGAACTGCGGCTACTGCACCACGGCTGAGAACACAACGAAGAACTACGTAGAGACGAACCAAGACAAGCTCTATGAGATTCGCCACTATTCCTACGATGGCGACCGCATCGCAGCCTCCTTCCTCAAGCTTGACTTCCACGGAGATCTCTTCAGGGCGTGGGAGTTCAGCGGACACCCCACCTATATGGTAGACCGTGCTGGCTATCAAGGACAGTCCAGTGTGACGAGCGACGGCTACAAGGTGACGCCAGAAGAAATCGTCAACCGCGACCGTGTGAACGACCGTTGGAATCGCCCCTGCCAGGTGAGTCTGTCGCTCGACGGTTCCACCTACGACCCCACAACGCGCCTCCTGCGTGTGGTGGTGAGCGGCAAGATGCAGACCAACTTGCCCGACCCCTGCATCAACATCTTCTTGACGCAAAACAAGATGAACGCCTACCAGAGCAGTTGGGGACTCATCGACCACAATGGTGTATCGCGTGCCTTCCTCACCAACAAGGTGACGGGCGACGCTCTGACGCCCAACGAAGACGGCACCTTCCAGGTGGTTTACTACTACACCGTGCCCACAACGATTGGCAGCTACGCCACCGTGCTGGAGAATATGGATGTGGTGGCATTCGTGAGCTCGTGGGACAACTACGCCTACAATAAGAACAAGGATGGCAAGGACTACTTCAACAGTCAGGTCTACAACACAGAGGTGCTCCGCCTCGCCGAGGCACCCCTGCGTGCCATGATGCCAGTGCTGCCCAACGGTTCCATCGACATGGCATCGGGCGATGTGAATGGCGACGGCAAGACGAACGTCAACGACCTCACCCAGGTGATAGCCTCTTTGAACGGCAAGGCTCCTCAGACGTTCAACCTCCAGGCTGCCGACCTCGACCATGATGGCAAGGTGACGAAGAAGGACAAGCAACTCCTTGTTGAGCGCATCCTCGCTCCTGCCACACGCTAATCCCCCTCATACCATTCCATAACCGCAAGCGGCATCGCAGAAGGACAATCTGAGATGCCGCTTGCGTTTTTTTCTTCTTAGCTCATCCTCTCTCGCGGAGCCGTTAGGCGCACGGATCGGTGCCGTTCTTCATGCTCCTGTGATTTGTTGTTAACGAGAATTAACAAAAAATATGTGCAAATAGTTTGGTGAATTGCGTCCCTTCAATTATTTTTGCATAAAAATCAGAAATACAATCTACACACAACCAACTAAACTTTTAATAAATGAAAAAAAAGAATTTGATTCTTCTTAGCATGGCGTGCGCCTTGTGCAGCGGTCATGCACATGCAAGGATAAGCTTCCGCAATGGCATCAGTTTGAAGCATGGCGAAATCACAGCACCTTTTGTCAAGGAAGGCACTGCCAACTATGATGCTGAGAACAAGGTGCTCACGCTGGAGAATGCCGTAATAGAGAGTTGGCTCACGATTACGGACGACGATGTGACCATCAATCTGATTGGCGAAAACGTCATCGACAACAGCAACGTCACCGGAGGTATCATCTATTATGGAGCCCTCTATATGTATGACGCCAACCTGACCATCACTTCTGTCCAGGAGGGCTCGCTGAAAATCATCGACAAGGACAAGGGTTCTTCACTCTTCGACTCGAAACTCACGGTCAAGGACTGCTCCGTAGAGTTTGACGGTGCCATGATGGGACTGATTGGTCATCGCTACGACTTGGCGGTCGACAATGCTGAGTTGACAGTGCGCACCGACAACGGCGTGGGCATCGCCGGCATACAGAGCCTCGAACTGAAAGACAGCGAGGTGCTGATTCCCGACAACTACAAGGTGAATGTGGCAGACGGTTGCATCTACTATGTGAGCGAAAACGAAGAAGATATCTATCGTGGCGACCTCAAGGTGGTCAAGGCAGACCTGGAGCAGCAAGTTCGTCAGCATACTCTGACCGGTATCTCTGACGTCAACACCAGCCAAGACAAGAAGCAACCCGTCTACAACCTCCAGGGTGTGCAAGTGAACCCAAGCCGCAAAGGGGGCGCACCAGGCATCCGCATCGTAGGCGGTAAGAAGTACTTCGTTCGCTAATTTTTCTGAATTGCTAATGACCCAAGAATTTCAGCAAGCAATTCTGTTTACTCGATAACAAACCGCTGCTCCCATCGTCGCACGCAGTCTTGCACGCCGCCATGGAGTTGACATAAAAAAGCATCGCCAGTGTTCCTTCTGAAGGCTGGCGATGCTTTTTTTAGCACATTGCGTGGTCGTTGAGTCAATTTGCGCATAGTACCATCTTTTTATGTCTCAAAATGTTGTGCAAGAAAAAATAATCAACTATCTTTGCAACGCCAAAATTAAGTCTTCGCAGCAGATGGAGCGAGTTTGTATTCGCAAGATGTTGCTCCTTCCATCGAGGCACATAACCTCAAACAAGATGAAACGAAACATTTACGCCCTTTTCATGCTCGCTTTGCTGTCAGCAACGCCCGTTCTGGCACATCCATCAGCATCCCAACCAGAAGCTTTTGATTTCGACACCAATCCCTAACCAAATGGACGTGGTGGCGTTCGTCAGTTCGTGGGACCACTACAGCTACAAGAACCGTGACCAGAAGGACTATGCCGACAGCGAGGTGTACAACACAGACTTTGCCTGCATCGGTCAACTCCCCATGCAAGCCATCCCTCCTGCTTTGCCTTCTGAGCAACAGGCGGTGACGGGCGATGTGAACGGTGACGGCAAACTGGGGGTGGCAGACCTCTCGTCGCTCATCGGTCTCATCTTGAACAAGAGCAACAACAGCGCTGCCGATCTGGACAAAGACGGCAAGGTCACCTTGGCAGATCTCCGTCTGCTCATCTCGCACATCTTGGGTGAGACAGAGCCGTCGCGCTAAGGGGAAATCAAGAAGCCTATCAGAAAAGCAAAAATGACAAGGAACGCAGACTTTTAATTTTATCACTTGATAATCATTCAGACTATGAAGAAATTTTACACTTTATTCTTTGCGCTGCTCATGGCGAGCTTTGCATGCGCACAGACCTTCACCGTCAAGGTGCAGGGCAAGACCGTCAGCAATGGCGAAGAGGTGAAGATCCACTACGACGAGTACCCCGTAGAGTGGCTCATCCCCGGCGAGTTGGGCATCTACGACCTCAACCCGGGCATCCTGCTCGAAGCCGATGCAGAACAGACCATCAGTGTGACCGTGTCTGACGACATCAAGGACGGCGTGCTGCAGAACTGTGCCTTCGAGCAGTGCATACCCGTGACAGCGGACGCATGCCCCGTGACCAGTGAAGGCAAGGTGCCTGCTGGCGAGACAGAATTGGCCATCCACCTCGGCTATGGCACCGCAGGACCGGGTGCCGAACTCACACGCTCGTTCAACGTCAGTGTGAGCAACGGAGCGCAGACTGTTTCGTTCTCCGTGACGTTTGAGATTGGCGTGAAGGCAGAAGAGAAGACTTTCACCATAAAGGTGCTGGGTGAAGCGGTTAGCGATGGCGAGGCGGTGAAGCTCCACTACGACGAGTACCCCGTGGAGTGGCTCATCCCTGGCGAGTTGGGCATCTACGATCTCAATCCGGGCATCATGGTGAACGCCAATGTGGAGCAGGCCATCAGCGTGACCGTGTCTGACGACATCAAGGACGGCGTGCTGCAGAACTGTGCCTTCGAGCAGTGCATACCCGTGACTGAGGACGCATGCCCCGTGACCAGCGAAGGCACGGTGCCTGCTGGCGAGACGGATTTGGCAATCCACCTTGGCTACGGCACCGTAGGACCGGGTGCCGAACTCACTCGCTCGTTCAACGTCAGTGTGAGCAACGGAGAACAGACCGTTTCGTTCTCCGTGACCTATGAAATAGGCACAACACCAGAGCCAGAACCTCAGGTCTACGACTTCAGTGTGCTGGTGGAAGGCAAGGCCGTGGAGGATGGAGAAACAGCCGTCATCAACCTCGTTGAGTTTCCCGAGCAATGGACCGCTCCTGAAGAGTATGGTGGACAGCTCTACTATGTGTTGTCTCCATCCGTTGTGCTGCAATCAGCAGGTGAACAAGAGATAACGGTTACCACAACCGATGATGTTCTTGACGGAAGTTTAGTTGACCTGGCTTTTGCTAACACAGTGATTGTGACGGAAGAAACGAATCCTTCGGTGAAAACACATGTAGTGCCTAAAGGTAAAACAGAACTGTTCTATGAAGTGTACTACGGTTTTGAGGCTCCGGCTTTGCCCCTCACCCGTTCTTTCACGGTCAGCGTCACCAACGGCGAGAAGACCGTGACCTTCAGCATAGAGCTTAATGTAAGCGGCAAGTCCACCTCTGTGGCAGGAGTGCGCGCCCAGCAGAGCACGGAGCGCTATCGCATAGATGGCATCCAGACCTCTCCCACTCATCTCAAGCGTGGTGCTATCTACATCAAGGATGGCAAGAAGTTCATCATGCGATAAAACAAGTGCAGTCCAAGCAAAACTAAACAACTCAACTTTAGCATTTGTAAGTCATTGACATTAAATCTGTCTTATCCGACACATAATCATCTCCACAGGAAAACTTCCTGCAAGGATGCTCTTAGTAGGAGAACGTATAAGTTTGCATTTTGATAAGACATAAACATAAGTGTCCGTATTTCAGAAAAGGATATGATGATGACACCAAATGCTAAAGTTGAGAAAACAACTGTTATGAAAAGAATTCTTATCGCTCTGCTCGTCATCTTAGGCGCAGTGAGCAAGACGTATGCGCAGCCGACCACGAAGCCTGCGCAGGCTGTTGCAGCCGACCCCTCTAAGTGTGGCACCCCCGAGGCGGGCCACACCTACCGCTACCTCATGGTGTATGACAAGCGTGCCGCTCAGCGTGCGCGCGAACGTTTCGGCACACTTGAGAAGCATGCCCAGAAAGGCATCGACAAGTGCAACGAGACGGTGCACAACTCCAAGATTGATGCTTACTTCGAACTGGGAGGGTGCATGGAGATAGATGTCAACTGGACTGATGGCAGTTCGAGTGGCATGTCAGGAGCCGGCCAGTCCCTCTCGGAGCGTGACGATGTGCGCAAGAACTGGCTTGCCACGAACTCGCACATCTGTGCCATCGTGCTCTATCCGGGTGTGTGCAGTCTTTCAGGCAACTTCACCCTCGAACCGCTCGATTGGAGTCGCAGTTGCGGCGTCATGGAGTGTGATGCTCTCACCGACACCTACTCGCTGATTCACGAGACGGGACACGTGTTTGGTTGCCACCATGATGAAGTCTACACGTCAGACCGTCATAATTATGCCATCGGCTATGTGGACGATCGCTACTACACGGTTATGAGTTATGGCCATTTTGGCAACAACCTTACGCGTTTGCCTTATTTCTCTGGTCCAGACCAGGTGTATAATGGCGTGACGTTGGGCGACGAGAAGCACAACAATGCGCGTATGTTTCGCGAACACCTCAACATCGTTGACCAGTTTGCCACCCGTCAGCCTATCGTCATTATCAAGGAGATTGAGGAGACGTATCAGGGAACGGTAGAGCGTGAATTGTCGGATGGCAACACCAAATACCTAAGTCCCAACAACACGTTCTTCCAGCTCCAATTGCGCACTCATCTGATGACCAGGGTCTCGTCGAGCGAGCCATGGGTGAAACTGACCCACGTAGAGGCATCGCAAGGACAGTTCACCTCAATCATCTCTGCCACCGTTGAACCCAACAACACCAATCAGCCACGCGAAGCGGTCATCAAGGTCTATGACTATGTGAACAACAAGTATGTGGCAGAAGTCACGGTGAAGCAGAACTGCTACTACGGAGTGATAGCCACGCCTAAGGAGTTAACCGTGTCGAGCAAGCCACAGCAGCTCAGCACCAACCTGGTGGCAGATGGCTCGTGGGTGGTGGAGTCGGATGCGTCATGGCTCACCATCAACGGTGCGAGCAAGTACAACAGCAGCGGCAACCGTACACTGACCTTTGAGGTCAACGAAAATACGGGTGTGGAGCGCACGGCATATCTCACTGCCTATATCAATAAGGATCAGAGCACGACACGCATTGCCGTCACACAGACGGGTGCAAATTTGGGTTTCCGCGACTTGAAGACCGATGCATTGAACTTCGACAGCCGTATGCAGGTGTATGAGTTGAACTTCTATGCCGGTCAAGACTTCACCATCAGTGCCCCCAGTTGGATTAGCTGTACACAGTCGGCTGAGACAGGCAGCGTCAAGTTGACCCTGCGCGTGTCTGACAACGAAGAGGGCGTGGTGCGCAATGGCGAGTTAGTGCTCCGCAGTGCCGACGGCAAAGACGAGCGCAAGATTCCCGTTTCGCAGACTCCGGCGTCAAGCTACGAACTCGATTTGCTCCAATGGGAGCCGAACTGTCGTGCACAGAACAAACTGGTGCACCTGAAGACGGTCACGAATTGGGTGGTGGAGCTGGATGAAGACATTCCGGGCACCTTCACGGTTTCTCCCATGAGTGGTGTGGGCAATGCTACCCTCAACATTCAGTTGACAGAAAATAAGAGCGGCAAAGCTCGCTATGCCAAGATGTATGTCAAGGGTGACGAGTCGTGCACACCCGTCAAGCTGCAGATCATCCAAGGTGGATATAACAGCACCGATGTGGCGCCCGACAAAGAAGTGGAGGAAGGAACTGAAGGAGGCAACGAGAACGAATCGGGACAACCTGACGGAAAGGACCCCGAACACGAGAACAAGGCTTGTGTCAAGCCCGTAATTACCGTTGAGGGTGGCGAACTCACCATTACGTCAGAGACGACGGGTGCAGAAATCAGCTACACGGTGTCGCTCCAGCAGCTTACGTTTGAGGGTAAGGGCAAGCCCGACCTCTCCCAACTCGCCAATGCACTCGTTGCCATCACGGCACAGGCGCATGCTGAGGGATATGAAGACTCGCCAACGGCTACTCAGTACTACACAATCTCTGAACTGGCATCGCTCGGCGTCATCTTCGACCCCGCGAAGACGGACTACGCTCTCTCTGACTTGGCGCGCATCATCGACTATCTGCTGAAGAAGAAATAAGACAGCGCGTCAGCGATAACCCCAAAAAACTTCGCATGGTTATTGCTTGGAACATCCTTCTGCTTGGATCATTAGTAAGGCTCTTTTCGTGGCATCCAGATGACCAAAGCGGCAGGTTACAACAGTGATATTCTTTTCACCCTTTTTTTTCTGCAGCGGAAACTTTCGTTTTCTGCTGCAGAACTATAAAGTTTTAGAGTTTTTGCATCTTTGTTCCAATCATGAGGCGCTTTGTGACGTAGCCGAGTGTGATGTCGGTTTTGACACTGCCTGAGGGGAGGAATGAGAAATGGAGGAGGCAAGAGGAGAGCCAGTTGGTGTAGTGAAGGCGTATGTAGAGATCGCTGTCGCTTGTCCAACTGTAGGACGCTCCTACGAAGAAGGGACCAGAGATGTTGCTGAAATTGCCCTGGAAGGGGCGGAAGTTCAGCGGATAGCCTTTGATCTGACTGGTGACCCACTTCTGCGATCCGCAGACGATGGGATAGGTCTCTCCCTGCTGATTGGTGACCTGCAGGGTGAGGGTGGAACTGCGGCGCATGGCTGCAAAATCGAGGTCGACGGATCGCCATCCGAGGTCGTTGCGGTCAAGGAAGAGGCGGACGGTCGAGAGCATGAGGTCGCTGAAGCTCTTTCCTTTGGCAGGGCGCAAGCGGTAGCGGGCGTGGGAGAGCAGTCGATAGCTGGCATCGTCGTGGGGTAGGGGCTTGTCTGACACCTTCTGGCTCAATTGGTAGAAGAGGCGCTGCTCCTTCTTGGCAGTGCCGCGCATACATTGGGTGAGTGCTACTGCCATGTGGCGGTCGGGCAGCAGCATGATGTATTGTCCGTAGGCACCATCGCACTGTGTCATCCCCGGGAAGTCTGTGAGCCAGATGTGGTAGCCGTAGCGCTGGTTGGTGCTGGTGGTGCTGTGGTGCTGCATCATCTCGTCCACCCATGCTGCACTGATGAGTTGCTCGCCTTTCCATTCGCCGCGGTTGAGGAGCAGTTGCCCAAATTTCGCCATCGACTCGAGCTGCATATAGAGTCCCCATCCACCGCAACTGATGCCTTCTGGCGACTCTTCCCAGGCTACTTGTGTGATGCCCAAGGGGAGGAAGATGCGGCGTTTGAGCAGTTCCATGATGCTTTGTCCTTCCACTTTCTGCACGATGGCGGATAGGAGGTAGCTGCAAATGCTGTCGTAGACGAAGCGCTGACCCGGCATGGCTGTGGGTTTCATGTTGAGATAGAAGCGTATCCATTCCTTCTCGACTGTGCGCATTCTGGTGTCGGCTTGCCAACCTGACTGCATGGTGAGGAGGTCGCGCACGGTGATGGCTGCAAGGGTGTCGCCCACGACCAGCGGCAGGTGCTCGGGCAAGAGGTCGACGAGGCGGTCGGTAAGTTGCAAGAGGCTGTCCTGAATGGCAAGTCCCACCGCAACGCCGGTGAAGGTTTTGGAGCATGAATAGAGCGTATGGCTATAGCGTGCCTCAAAGGGTTCGTTGTACTTCTCTGCCACGACCTGACCATCGCGCAGCAGCATGACGCCATGCACGTCGTTGTCTGACTGGCTCATGATGGTGTCGAGATATTGCAGGACATCGGCTGAGCGAAGTCCGACGTCCTCGGGGATGGCACGGTTGAGATAGGTGAGCTGTGCGTAGGTGCAGAGGGGAAGGATGCTGAAGAAGAAGAGGAGGGTACGTTTCATGGGGTAGGTTTTTTTAGTGTTGCTTTTGTTGTGGTGGCACGGGCAAGAAGTGGTGGCGTGATGACTTGCCGCATTGTTTGTGTTCTTGTCTAACCCAAAAAAAAGAGCGCAGAGTTCTTTCTTCTGAGGGATAGGAACTCTGCGCTCGTGTGCTATGTTTGTTGGTTGTTTGTTATGCGTCGATGTTGGCATAGGTGGCATTCTGCTCGATGAACTCGCGGCGGGGGGCAACATCTTCACCCATGAGCATGGAGAAGACGTAGTCGGCAGCGGCTGCGTCTTCGATGGTGACGCGCTGGAGCAGACGCTTGTCGGGGTCCATGGTGGTCTCCCAGAGCTGCGTGGCGTTCATCTCGCCCAGACCTTTGTAGCGCTGGATGTGGAGGCGGCTGTCGTTTTCGTTTCCGTCGCAGTTTCTCTGGATGAAACTGAGGCGCTGCTGCTCGTCGTAGCAGTACTCCTCAATCTTGTTGTAGGTGCAGCGGTAGAGGGGAGCCTTGGCGATGTAGAGACGTCCGTCGTAGATGAGCTGGGGCATGTAGCGGAAGAAGAGCGTCATGAGGAGGGTAGCGATATGGGCTCCATCGACGTCGGCATCCGCCATGATGATGGTCTTGTAGTAGCGCAACTTGTCATAGTTTGCCTCCTTGTGGTTTTCGGGGTTCATGCCGAACTTGACGCCAAGGGCCTGTATGATGTTGTTCACCTCTTCGTGCTCGAAGGCTTTGTGCCACATGACGCGCTCAACGTTGAAGATCTTACCGCGGATGGGGAGGATGGCTTGGAATTGGCGGCTGCGACCCTGCTTGGCGCTTCCGCCTGCCGAGTCTCCCTCGACGATGAAGAGCTCGCACTTGGCTGGGTCCTTCTCGGAGCAGTCGGCAAGCTTGCCGGGCAGACCACCACCCGACATGGGGTTCTTGCGTTGCACGTTTTCGCGTGCCTTGCGTGCTGCCACACGCGCTGTGGCGGCGAGGATGACTTTTTCGACAATGAGCTTTGCCTGTGCGGGGTGCTCTTCGAGGTAGTTGCTGAGAGCTTCGCCTACGGCTTGCTGCACGGAACCGGCTACCTCGCTGTTGCCGAGCTTAGTCTTGGTCTGACCTTCAAACTGCGGTTCGGCTACCTTGACGCTGATGACGGCGGTGAGACCCTCGCGGAAGTCCTCACCACTGATTTCTACATGGTTCTTGGCGAGTTTCTCGAGTTCCTTCTGGCACTGCGCCTCGGCGTATGTTTTCAGCGTGCGGGTCAGGGCGGCGCGGAAGCCCGTGACATGGGTTCCTCCCTCGATGGTGTTGATGTTGTTGACGTAGGAGTGTAGGTTCTCGCTGTAGCCGGTGTTGTAGACGATGGCTATCTCGATGGGTGTGCTCTGCTTCTCGGTGTTGAGGTAGATGACATCGTTGACGAGGGGGGTACGGGTGGAGTCGATATAGCGGACGAAGTCGCGCAGACCGCCCTCGCTGTGGAAGGTCTCGGTGCGGATGCCCTCGATGCCCGATGCCTCGTTGACGTCGAGGCGCTTGTCGGTCAGGATGATGGTGATGCCTGCATTGAGGTAGGCCAATTCGCGCATGCGGTTGGCGAGGATGTCGTATTCGTAGGTTACGGTGGTGAAGATGGTGTTGTCGGGCCAGAACTGCTGACGCGTACCGCGCAATTCAGTCTCGCCAATGATGCTGACCTCCGTCACGGGCTTGCCCTTTGCGTATTCTTGTTGGTGTATCTTGCCGTCGCGATAGACGGTGGAGATCATCTTCTTGGATAGGGCATTCACGCATGAGACACCGACACCGTGCAGACCGCCGGATACCTTGTAGGAGTCCTTGTTGAACTTGCCACCGGCGTGGAGCACTGTCATGACTACTTGGAGGGCGCTCACGCCTTCCTTCTCGTGGATGTCGACGGGGATGCCGCGACCGTTGTCCTGCACACTGATGCTGCCGTCTTCCTCGATGGTCACTTCGATGTGGGTACAATAGCCTGCGAGGGCTTCGTCGATGGAGTTGTCTACAGTCTCGTATACCAGGTGATGCAAACCCTTCTTGCTGATGTCGCCAATGTACATGGCAGGACGCTTGCGCACGGCCTCAAGACCTTCGAGCACTTGAATGCTGGAGGCTGAATATTCGGCCTGTGTCTGTTCCATTTCTTCCATTTTCTATCTTGTTTTCTTTTGTCCTATTTCGTGTCCGAACGCTTGTCGGGAAGCGTCTTCGTTACGTGTGCAAAGTTACAAAAAATGCGTGACATAGGAAAACGTTTTGTTGATTATTTTGGCAAAATGTAGCCAATGCTGATGTAAATGAACCAACAAATGAGCCCACAAAAATAATCCAATAAAAAAAAGGACAATCTGCGTTTCAAGCAGATTGTCCTTTATTTCTTTTCCGTCTCAAGCAGATTAGCCAAGCTTGTGGATGTACTTTGCCAACTTTGACTTGAGGTTTGCTGCCTTGTTCTTGTGGATGATGTTGCGCTTTGCGAGCTTGTCGAGAGCCTTCTGTACGTTGGGATACATCTCAACGGCAACAGCCTTGTCGGTGACTGCGCGCAGCTTGCGAACTGCATTGCGCATGGTCTTTGCATAATAGCGGTTGTGAAGTCTTCTCTTCTCCTCCTGACGGATTCTCTTCAGTGATGATTTGTGGTTTGCCATTTGTCTTTTTTTGTTTTATTTGTTTAAGGAGTCTGATGTGGTATGGCTTTTTGACCTCGCACCTATCTCCGTTGTCTTGTTGTTGGTAGTCCCTAGGAGAGTCGAACTCCTCTTTAGAGAATGAAAATCTCTCGTCCTAACCGATAGACGAAGGGACCCTACCGTTGAAGCACCTCGTCCGCATTGCTTTCTTTCGAGAAGCGTTACTTCCGATTTGCGGTTGCAAAGGTAGTGCGTTTTTTGGAACTGACAAAATATTTTGGAAAAAAAATGCAGAAAAACCCACATTTTTCTGCGTTTTGTGTAAAAAAGAGGCGAAAATGGCGTATCTTCGCACTCATTATGCTCGAAAAGACAAGAGGTATCGTGTTACACACTTTGCGCTATGGCGACGACGCTATGGTGGTGGATGTGCTGACGGAGTCGCGTGGTTGCGTCACCTTTTTAGTGCGCATCCCTAAAACGCGTAAGGCTCCCGCTCAGTCTCTCTTGCTCCGACCTTTGGCTGTTTTCCAGTTGGAATTGGACTATCGTGCGAACCGACAGATGCAACGTGTGCGCAACCTTTCGGTGGATTCGCCTTACGTCAGCATTCCTTACGAACCGACCAAGAATGCCGTGGCGCTCTTTCTGGCTGAGGTGCTCTATTATGCTTTGCGCAGAGAAGAGACTCCGAATGTGACGCTCTTCGCTTTTCTGGAGCAGTCGCTACGATGGTTCGACCTTGCCGAAAGCCATTTCGTGAATTTCCATGTGGTGTTTCTCATAAAGCTGACACGCTATTTAGGTTTCTGGCCCACTGAGGAGGAACTAACGCATGATGGGCTGCTCACGCCCTTGGATGCAGAGTGGGTGGATCGTCTGCTTCGCTTCAACTACCAAACAATGCGCGTACTGCAGATGACACGCGAGCAGCGCAATCGCTTGCTCGATATCATCTGCAGTTACTACACTCGCCATGTGGCGGATTTTCCTGAAGTGCGCAGCCTCGGCGTGCTGCGCGAGATGTTTCAACCTTCTTCGTAGCCTATACAACCACTCACGGGTCCTGTGCTGGCTTTCAGTTCTCTCTAAACGGTTCCTTTCGGTTCCCTTCGTCTCTCTCTGCCGGTTCAGAAACTGACGTGGTTGCTTTCGGGTGCTGCTTCTTCGCTGTTGGCTTCGGCAGTCTGCACCTTTCCTTGTATCTTCTTGAGGTCTTCTTTGCTGCGTTCGTAGGTGGGCGTGTTCTCGACCATGGCGATGGTGTCGTTGTTGTCGAGGTCCTCATCCTTGAATATATACACATTGGGGCGACGCTGTGTGAAGGACTCGTTGTTGTTGCTTCCGTAGTAGTCCTCAATGAGCAGCTCCTTCTGTTCGTCGGTTTCTGGTTCGGGACCCCACTTCTCCTTTGGCATGTCTGGCACATTGCGCAGACCGAAACCGGTGGCGAGCACGGTAATCTTTACCTTGGGACCCAATGTGTTGTCGATGGCGACACCCCACTTCATCTCCAAGTCGTTGCGGAAACGTCCCATGAACTCATGAAGTTCGTTCATCTCCTCCATGGTGAGGCCATTGTCCTCCTCTTCGCTGAAGTTGAGGTTGAGCAGAATGCGCTCGGAGTTGGTGATGTCGTTCTTGTTGAGCAACGGACTGTCGAGTGCCATTTGGATGGCTTTGGTGACGCGGTTCTCGCCTTCTCCATAACCCGTCGACATGATGGCTACGCCGCCGTCTTTGAGTACGGTGGTCACATCCTGGAAGTCGAGGTTGATCTTGCCGTGCATGGTGATAATCTCTGCAATGCTCTTGGCGGCAATCGAAAGGGTGTCGTCTGCCTTGTTGAAAGCATTGAGCAGACTCAGCTCGGGATAGAGCTCGCGCAGACGCTCGTTGTTGATGACCAGAAGTGAATCCACATGTTTGCTGATTTCCTCCACACCATCGAGTGCTTGGAGAATCTTTTTCTGACCTTCAAACTTGAATGGGATGGTGACGATGCCGACGGTGAGAATGCCCGCATCCTTGGCACACTGAGCGATGATGGGAGCGGCTCCTGTGCCCGTGCCGCCACCCATACCTGCTGTGATGAACACCATACGGGTTCCGTCGTTGAGCATTTCCTTTATCTCATTGATGCTTTCGAGTGCAGCAGCCTTTGCCCTCTCTGGGTTGTTGCCGGCACCAAGTCCGTCTTTGCCGAGTTGGAGACGATGGGGCACGGGGGAGTCGGTGAGTGCCTTGTTGTCGGTGTTGCAGAGCACGTATGTGACATCGTGAATGCCCTCGTTGAACATGTGGTTGACTGCATTGCCGCCACCGCCACCTACACCGATGACCTTGATGATGCTTGGATTGCTGGGCTTGAATCCGAAGTCTATTCCTTTATTTGCGTTGAAATCTATTGGCATGATTGTTGGGTTTGGGGTTATAGGTTCGCTTTTGTTGGGTTATAGTTTGGGTGTGATTTTCGGTTCATGTTTTTTGGGGGGAGGACTTCATGGCTTCTGGCGTTGAAGTGTTGCGGACTGCTTGGGGTGTTCCGTCTGAAGTCTCCCTTCACAGTCAGACCCTCATCTCTTCACGACCTGCTGGCTACAACCTAAAAGACTTTATTCATTATCTTCTCCTTCTTCGTTGACGAGACTGATAATGCTCTTTTTCCATCTGCTAAGCCATCCTTTCTTTTTGGACTTCTCAACGGGCTCTTGTTCAGGAACGGGGTCGGGTGAGGTCTCTTCGATCTCTTCGGCAGGTTCTTCTGGGGTCTGCGGTTGCGGCGAAGCCCCCGTGCATCCTTCCGTGGCAGACATCAGGATGGCGATGACACCATTGCATCCCTGTATGCTCTTGTCGACGTCTGGGGCAGTCTGTGTTGTTGCGATGAGCTGCTTTGCCACTTTTATTTTGTTCACGTCAAAACCTGTGCCCTTGGCGAAAGCTTCAGACAACCCTGTGGCAGCGGCAGCACCCCCGGTGAGTGTGATGCCCGACAAGAGTTCGTTCTCGTATTTGTCTTCCTTAATCTGATTCCAGATGTTTGCAATGATTTCCTCGTAGCGTGAGGCAGTGATGCGCTGCAGTTCGTGCTCTGAAATGCTGCGGTCGTTGCTGATGAGAATCTGGCGCGCATTTTCGGTTTTTTCGTTTGTGGCCATGGCAGTGCCGTGGTTGAGCTTGATTTCCTCTGCTTCCTCCATCTCCATTTTCTTGAGACTGGCAAGGTCGGCAGTGACGTTGCGCCCACCGAGAGGAATCGTGACGAGTCGGCGGAGTATGTTCTTCGTGAAGATAGACACGGTTGTCGTGTCAGCACCGAGATCCACGAGTGCCGTTCCGGAGCGTTTCTCGGTGTCGGGCACAAGGGCTTTGGCGAGTTCGACGGGTGTGATGAGCAGTTCCACAATTTCGAGACCTGCATCGCGCAAGCAGACACGCAGGGTCTCCTGGAGGCTGCGGCGTGCGATGATGTTGAGGTAGCAGCCCTCGATGCGGTTTGTCTGGATGCCGATGGGTTCTGTCGTGGTGTCGATGCCCACTCTGTATTCCTGTGGTGCCACATCGAGTATCTCTCGGTCTGTGTAGCTGAATCTGCGGTTCTCGTCAAGCAGGCTGTCGATGAGTTCCTGTGAGATGGTGGTGCTCACGGTTTCGGTGTGCACGACCTTATTGGGAATGGTGCGCAGCGATTGACCCGCGATACCCACATAGGCTCGTGTGATGTAGATGTTCAACTTCTCATTCAGTCGTTCCTTGATACGTGTGATGGCACTTGTTGTCTTGTTGATGTTATAGACGGTGCCGCGACGAACACTTCCGCTGATTTGCTCTTGCTCAATGGCGAGAATGGTGATGCTACCATCTGACTCTCTTTGTCCTGCTACGCCTCGAATGGCAGAACTTCCCAATTCGAAGGCAACGATGATGTCTTTTTCTGCTACCATATTGTGATTGTTTGTGTTGTTTTGGTGGTTGTGTGCTTTTGTTTGGGGTGGGTGGGGGATTATTCTTTTTTGCCGATGACGATGTCGTCGAAAGCCACATTGATTGTCTTGTAGTGGTTCCATCCCGTTTCGGGGAGTGCCTTGGCATAGAAGACGCGCATGCGCCACAGTTTGTTGGGAATGTTGGTGGGTTCGCCCAGCAGTATGGTGTGGTCGGCAAAACGTGTGTGGAGGCGTACGTCCTTGGGTCCGCAAACCTCTATCTGTTGCACCTGTGCGCGCCAGAACGTGCTGTCCTGGATGCAGCATGCGAGAGGTGCTAAGTGTTTTTTGGCAAAGTCTTTGGTGATTTTGCCCGATGCGATGCTTATGTTGCCCGTGATGTTGCCCACGGGCATGTCGTCGCCGCGGCGGTCGATGTAGTATTCCTCGCCATTGTCTGCTATGACGTGCAGTGTGGGTATCTTAGGGACAACACTCAGGTGAAGCTTTCCTGCGGCATTGAAGGCACACATAGCGGTGTCGATGTATGGACTGGCACTTAGGGTCTGTTCGATGAACGAAAGGTTGATGTCCATAATTTTTTTTCCTTCGAACGTCATCTTCTTCTGCTTCATGATGTCGAGCACTTCTTCGCGATTGATGAGTCCGAGCGACAGACTGTCTTCCACCTCAAGTTCCATACCCGTGCAGACGCGCTCGTCAGCATTGTCGCCTATGCCGATAAACGACCAAACGAGAAATGCTGCGATGATGAGAATGCCAAGTAGCTTCAGGACGGTCTTCATGTTTGTTATTGTTGGTTTAGGATGTCCGTGATTTGTGGTGCATAGTCCTCGATGTCTCCAGCTCCGAGGGTGACGAGTACGTCAAAACCTCCTTGTCGCACACAGTCGAGGATTTCATGCTTAGTGATCATCTGCTTGTGCTTGCTTTGGAGCAAGTCGTAGATGAGTTGGCTGGTAACTCCTGGAATGGGACGTTCGCGAGCCGGGTAGATGTCTACGAGGGCAATGTTGTCGAGTTGCGAGAGTGCGTCGGCAAATTCGCGATAGAAGTCGCGTGTACGGGTATAGAGATGAGGTTGGAAGATGGCTTTGATATTTCTCCCCTCGTAGAGCTGCTTGATGCTGAGTATGCTCTGACGTATCTCTTCTGGGTGGTGCGCATAGTCGGAAAGGTAGACCATGTCAGGACGCTTCACTCGGAAGTCGAAGCGACGGTCGACGCCTCCGAACGACTCCATTCCGTGCCGTATCTCCTCGGCTGTGGCTCCTGCTATCTGTGCCAATGCCATGGCAGCGATGCCGTTGTCGATGTTGACCGTCACGGGCACGCCAAGCCGTATGTCCTTTATGTTTTCGATGGGCGAGACGAGGTCGAACGTGATTTCTCCTCCGCCAATCCGGATATGCTCTGCATGGAAGTCCCCTTCTTCTCGGCTATAGGTGTAGGTGGTGACTCCCGTCGTGCACCGTGGTTGCATCTTCAGTCCGGTGTGGAGGATAAGGTATCCTCCTTCGGTGATGAGGCTCGTGTAGTGCGCGAAGCTTTCAAGGTATGCCTCTTCTGTTCCGTAGATGTCGAGATGGTCGGCATCGGTGGATGTGATGACGGTTGCGAATGGTGTGAGCCAATGGAAGGAGCGGTCGAACTCGTCCGCTTCGATGACCACATAGGGTGAATCGCTTGAGAGGATATAGTTCGTGCCATAGTTCTTTGTGATGCCGCCAAGGAAGGCATTACAGTCCACATGACTTTGGTGGAGCAAGTGGGCAGCCATGCTGCTGGTTGTGGTCTTACCGTGTGTTCCTGCAACGCAGAGTCCCTTGTGACGTCGTGTGAGCGTTCCCAGCACTTGCGCACGTTTCTGCAGGTCGAAGCCTCCCTCGCGGAAGAAGGTCAGTTCTGTGTGTTCGGCTGGTATGGCGGGTGTGTAGACAACGAGCGTTTCTTCCTTCTGGCGGCATGCTTCGGGAATGAGTTGCGTGTTGTCTTCATAGTGAATGAGGGCACCCTCTTCTTCGAGACGGCGTGTGAGGTCGCTGGGCGTGCGGTCATATCCGCCCACCGTGATGCCTTGGTGGAGAAAGTAGCGTGCGATGGCACTCATGCCAATGCCGCCAATGCCTATGAAATATACTGCTTTCATGCTGTGCTTGATGTTTGTGGTTGGTGTTCTGTCGCGCAGAGGACAGAAGAATGTGTTTGCTATCGCTTGGCAAGTTTCAGCACCATCTCGGCAATGACTTCTGCCGAGTCGGGGAGCGCCATGGCAAGTGCGTTGCTGCCAAGTTGTTTGAGTTGCTCCTTTTTTTGCACGGTGGCGAGGGAGAGCGGGATGAGCGTCTCAACGGCATCCATGTCCTTCACGAGCAGTGCTGCGCCGCGGTTGACGAGTGCCATGGCATTGTGCGTCTGGTGGTCTTCTGCCACGTTGGGCGAGGGGACGAGTATGCTGGGTTTGCCCAGCAAGCAAAGCTCAGATATGCTGCTCGCTCCGGCACGGCTGATGACAAGGTCGGCTGCCTTGTATGCCTTGTCCATTTCAGAGATGAAGTCGGTGACGTAGAGGTTTTCGGGCTTGCCCTTCTTGCTGAGTTCTTCGGCGATGTGCAACTTGTAGTAGCTGCCCGTTTGCCAGATAAACTGCACGGGAGCGGCAGCGATGGCGTCAAGATGGTTGAGCACGCTTTCGTTGAGTGTGCGTGCTCCGAGGCTTCCCCCCACGAGCAAGATGATGGGACGGTCGGTGGTCATCCCAAAGGTCTTGGCGCATTCCGGCTTCGATGCGTCCACGTGGAGCAGGTTCTGCCGCACGGGGTTTCCGGTGAGCACGATACGTTCCTTTGGGAAGAATCGTTCCATGCCTTCGTATGCCACACATATCTTTTCTGCTTTCTTGCCGAGTGACTTATTGGTGACACCGGCAAAGGAGTTCTGTTCCTGAATGAGACAAGGAATACCTAACGAGTGCGCAGCGTTGAGCGTGGGACTGCTGGCATAGCCACCCACGCCGACCACCACATTAGGCGCGAATTGGCGTATGATACCTTTGACGATGCGTCGACTCTTGAAGAAGTCGCGCATCACCCCAATGTTCTTCAGACTCCACAACGGACGTATGAGTCCACGCACAGGCAGTCCCTTGATGGCGTAGCCAGCGGCTGGCACACGTGTCATCTCCATGCGGCCTTCTGCTCCGATGAAGAGAATGTCTGCCTTGGGTTCCAACTGTCGGATGGCGTTGGCTATGCTCACGGCGGGGAAGATGTGTCCTCCTGTTCCGCCTCCGCTGATGATGATTTTCATATTGCTCATGTCTGATGAATATGTTTGACTTGTTCGATCTACTGTATATACAATTAGCTGTGGACGCGAGCGGAAATGCCGAAAACTCTCTTTCGGGACTTGCTTGATGTCGTCAGTGAAAGCGCCTAATATATATATATAATGTAAAGCGCTTTTTCTTTCATGTATAGCGCTTTTCTTTCTGCTTTCTGCTTACTCTGCCACCTCAACAGTTGCCATTCGCTCTTCTTCCTTAATTTTGCTTGCCGTTCGGCTCACGCTCAGTATCATGCCAATGTAGATGCAAGAGATGATGGTGGAAGTTCCTCCTCTGCTGATGAGCGGCAGGGGTTGTCCAGTGACCGGAGCCAGACCCACCGCCACAGCCATATTGATGAGTGCTTGCACAACGAGCATCAGCGAGAGTCCCATGACCAGATAGGCAGGGAAGCGCGTAGCGCAGGTGCTGGCAATTCGGAGTGAGCGGTAGAAGAGGAAGAGGTAGAGGAAGAGAACAAAGACTGCGGACTCAATGCCTCCTTCTTCGATGATGATGGCAAAGATGAAGTCGGAGAAAGCCTGCGGCAGATAGTCGCGTTCAACACTCTTGCCCGGTCCTTTGCCGATGACGCCGCATGTGGCAATGGCAATCTGTGCGTGCGCCACCTGTTGGTTGTTCGACACATCATAGTCGTTCGGGTCTTCGGGCAAGCTATGGTCCTTTTGCACGCGGCTCACCCAGGTGGGCAGTCGGTGCAGTGCCGACACGTTCTCCCCGATGTTTTTTGCCGTCTCGGGCGACATGCTTTTGGCAGTCAAGAACAGCACCATGCCAAGACCGACGAGCGGTCCTACCACCCAAAACAGCACCTTGTTGGGCGTTTTGCCAATCCATAGCATCGCCATGCACACCATGAAGAGCATGGCTGCCGTAGAAAAGTTCTCTGTGGCAATGAGCAGACACATTCCGAAGATGACGATGAGCGACAGCTTCACGCCACCTCGGGCAGCCTCGCCCGTCTCCTTGTTGCGTATCGTCATGAGCAGCGCAATAAACACGATGGTTGAGAGCTTGGCTATTTCACTCGGCTGTATCGTTCGCCCGGCTATGGATATCCATCGGGAACCACCATTGATGGTTTGCCCAAAGAACATGGCGTAGAAGAGTAGGACGATGGAAATCAGAATGAAGAGGAAACTCATCGGCTTGAAGAGTTTGCAGTTCGTCAGGTGGATCACATACGCAGTGCCGATACCCAGCAGCACGTACATGGTGTGCTCCATGACGGGTCCCCAAAATACACCATTCTTGTAGCTCATGCTGCTCGATGCACTATACACCTCAATGATGGATATAGAGCAGAGCAGGATGAGCACCATCCAGATGGTCATGTCTCCTTGAAACCAGCCTTTGTTTCTTAGTGTGTTTATGTTCAGTTTCATCTTCGTCTGTCTGGGTTATAAGGTGGGGGAGGGGAGCGGGGCGGTGAAGGGGGGCTACACCAGGTTCACGTAATGGCGGAACTGTTCGCCACGGTCTTCCATATTCTTGAAAAGGTCGAAGCTGGCGCAGCAAGGACTCAGCAGCACGGTGTAGCCGGGTTGTGCCATCTGCTTGCAGGCAGCCACGCAGTCTTTCATCGAGTGTGTGTCTGCAGTGGGAATGCCGAGGGGGTCGAAGAAGTCGTGCAACTTCTGGTTGTCGGCACCCAAATAGACGATGCCGGCGCACTTCTCCTTCACGAGGTCTCGGATGGCGGTGTAGTCGTTGCCCTTGTCCTTGCCTCCGATGATGAGAATCGTGGGTGTGGTCATGCTGTCGAGAGCATACCAGCAGGCATCCACATTCGTAGCTTTTGAGTCGTTGATGTACTGGACGCCACCGATTCTTGCCACCTTCTCCAGTCTATGTTCCACCCCTTCGAAGTTGCTCAGGCAGCGACGCAGCGTCTCGTCGCTGATGCCGCTCAGATGAGCTGCAATGCCCGCAGCCAGCGAATTGTACATATTGTGCTTTCCGCGCAACGACAGTTCTTCCTGCTCCATGTTGAAGGGTGAAGGCTGTTCGATGGTGTAGTGTCCGTCGCTGATATAGCCGATCATGCCGTCCTTGCTGATGATGCTGAAGGGGCAAAGCTGCGCCTTGATGCCATACTTCTGTAGTTCCTTCTTGATGATGGGGTCGTCAGCCCAGAAGACAAAGGCATCGCTCTCGCGTTGGTTTTGCAGGATGCGCATCTTAGAGTCGGTGTAGTTCTGCATGGAGAACCCGTAGCGGTCGAGGTGGTCGGGTGTGATGTTGAGCAGCACAGCGATATCGGCTCTGAACTCATACATGTTGTCGAGTTGGAAGCTGGAGAGCTCTATGACGTAGTAGTCATAGGTTTTCCCTTCCGCAATCTGCAGAGCAAGTGAGCGTCCGATGTTTCCAGCCAGTCCCACATTGTAGCCCGCTTCGCGGAAGATGTGGTAGATGAGGCTTGTTGTGGTTGTCTTGCCGTTCGAGCCCGTGATGCAAATCATCTTGGCATTGGTGTAGCGTCCGGCAAATTCAATCTCGCTGATGATAGGCTTACCGGCTTCTTTCAGTTTGACCACCATGGGCGCATCCTCTGGTATGCCAGGACTCTTCACCACCTCATCGGCGTTCATGATGAGGCTTTCCGTGTGCTGTTCTTCTTCCCATGCCACCTCATACTGGTTGAGCACCTCCTTGTAGCAGTCCTTGATTTTGCCCATGTCGCTGACGAACACGTCAAATCCTTTCACCTTCGCCAAAGCAGCAGCTCCCACTCCGCTCTCTGCGGCGCCTAAAACGACTATTCTCATTGTCTCTCTTGTTTGTCTGTATTTTCTGTATTCTTTTATCTAATCTTCAAGGTCAGAATCGCTAAGCCGCACATGATGATGGTAACGATCCAGAAGCGTATAGTAATCTTCGACTCCAACCAGCATCCTTTGGGCCAGTTGAGGAATACTTTGACGTCAGGCGCCAATTGTCCCGGTTTTACGCGGAAGGTGTCGTGGATGGGGGCACGTTTGAAGACGCGCCATTTCAGCCCGCGCTTGTTGCCCCTTCGTGCCACCTGAGTCTGCAGAATCACGCTGATGCTCTCCATCAGGAACACGAAACAGATGAGGGGAATGAGCAGTTCCTTGTGTATGATGACAGCCATCACACCGATGCATCCACCAATGGCAAGACTGCCCGTGTCGCCCATGAAGATTTGAGCGGGATAAGAGTTGTACCACAGGAAGCCGACGAGCGCCCCCACGAAGGCGAGTGAGAAGATGACCAATTCCTCTGAGCCGGGTATGTACATGATGTTCAGGTATTGTGCCATCCCTATGTGGCTACTCACATAGGCGAGGATGCCCAGCGTGAACACCATGATGGCAGAGTTGCCGGCACACATGCCGTCCATGCCGTCGTTCAGGTTGCTTCCGTTGCTCACTGCCATCACGATGAAAGTGGTGATGAGCACAAAGAGAATCCATCCGGCAGCCGTCTTGTATTTGCCAAAGAATCCCATTGCCTCGCTGTAGCTGAGGTTGTTGTCCTTGACAAAGGGAATGGTGGTGTCGGTGCTCTTCACCGTGTTCTTGCTGTGCACCACCACCTCTTGGTTGTTTCTCATTTCCGTGTGGTTCTCCTGGATGACAGCATCAGGGCTCAGCCACATCGTCAGTCCCACAATGAGACCGAGCGCAGCCTGTCCCGCCAGTTTGAAGATGGGTCTCATGCCATCCTTTGAGCGTTTCATCTTGATATAGTCGTCGATGAAGCCCAGCAGACCGAGCAGGATGATGGTGCCGAGCATCAGCAACATGTAGATGTTGCGCAGGCGACCCAGCAAGAGACAAGGCACAACCGTGGCAACGATGATGATCACGCCACCCATGGTGGGCACGCCCACCTTCTCCACTCCGTAGGGGTCGATGCTGGCGTCTCGTTGTGCTTCGCTGGCTTTGTGGCGTTTCATCCATTTGATAAAGTATTCGCCAAACCACGCTGAGATGATGAGACTGAGCACCAAGGTCAGGATGGCGCGAAAAGAGATATAAGACCAGAGACGTGCTCCAGGTATTCCGAATTGTTCTAAATATCTGAAAAGGTAGTACAGCATATAGCGTTATTGTCCGATTTTGTTGTAAGGGAAACACTGCGGGGCGATCCGTGCCGGAAAGAAGACTGGCACGCAGCAACTTGGTTTTCTCGGCTCAGCCTCCTTCTTCTCTCTGCGCCCACTCAGAGGCCGAAGACTTCTCTGATCACCTCGTGGTCGTCAAAGTGGTGCTTGACGCCCTTGATGATTTGGTAGTCCTCATGGCCCTTGCCTGCCACAAGAATGGCATCGCCAGGCTGTGCCATCATGCAAGCGGTGCGGATTGCCTCGCGCCGGTCCACGATGCTGATCACCTTCTTCATGTCCTCGGGTGTCAGACCAGCCAGCATGTCGTTGATGATGTCCTGTGGTTCCTCAAAGCGTGGGTTGTCGCTCGTGATGACGACGCGGTCGCTGTGCTTCACAGCCTCTTGTGCCATGAGCGGACGCTTGCCTTTGTCGCGGTTGCCACCCGCACCACACACCGTCCAGCATTGTCCCTTGCCCTGCAGCACTTCATTCACCGTGCTGAGCACGTTCACCAGTGCATCCGGTGTGTGGGCATAGTCCACGATGGCGGTCACGCCTTCCTTGCTGCGTATGCTCTCGAAACGTCCGTTCACGGGCTTCAGTGTGCTCAGTGCCACGAGCACTTCCTCCTTTGATCTGCCCATCATACGTGCTGTTGCGTAGACAGCCAACAGGTTGCTCACGTTGAATCTTCCCACAAACTGCACGAAGACCTCAGTTCCGTCAATCTCCAGCGCCATCCCCTCAAAGCCTTCTTCCAGCACCTTAGCTTTGAAGTCGGCAGCGCAACGCAGCGAGTAGGATGTCTTCTTGGCAGCCGTATTCTGCAACATGAACATGCCGTTTTTGTCGTCGGCATTCGTCACCGCAAAAGCGTCCTTCTGCAGCAAGTCAAAGAAGCCCTTCTTTGCGTCGCGATAGTTATCGAATGTCTTGTGGTAGTCGAGGTGGTCGCGTGTAAGGTTCGTGAAGATGCCACCTGCAAAACGCAGTCCCCCGATTCGCTTTTGCGACACACTGTGGCTGCTCACCTCCATGAAGGCATACTGGCAGCCCTCGTCAGCCATTCTCCCCAAGAGGCGGTTGAGCGTGATGGGGTCGGGCGTGGTGCATTCGGTGGGGAATGCTTCTCCGTTGATGTAGTTGCACACGGTGCTGCACAGCCCCACCTTATATCCGAATCCGAGAAACATCTTGTAGAGCAGCGTGGCGATGGTCGTCTTGCCGTTCGTGCCCGTCACGCCCACCAGTTGCAGGCGCTTCGTCGGGTTGCCGAAGAACTGTGTAGCGAGCTCGCCCACCACATCTTCCGTGCTCTCGTATTGCACATAGCTCACGCCTTCCTTCTGTGCCTCAGGCATCTGTTCGCAGATGACAACAGCCGCTCCCAGTTCCAGTGCCTTAGGGATAAAGCTGTGTCCATCCACCTGCGTTCCGCGCATAGCCACGAAAGCAAAACCCTCCTTCACCAGGCGCGAGTCTATTTCGATGCCCTTCACTTCCACTTCGTCGTTGCCAGCCAGGCTCAACGGCTTCGTTCCTGCTATCAGTTCCTTCAGTTTCATGTCTTGTCAGTTCGTCTGTTACGTTCCTTATACATTATATATAGAATACGCGCGTATGCGCGTGTGCGTCATTTCAGTTTCAGGTCGACGGTTACTCCCTTCTTGTAGACCGTCCCGGGAGCAATGCTTTGGCGCTCCACACGTCCGCCACCGCTCAGTTTGGCTTTCACCCCGGCTCTCTGGAGCATATACACCGCATCGCGTGCTCCCATGCCGACCACATCAGGCATGCGCCCGTTGGCAGAAAAGGTGTCGACAGCCACAGGAATGGTGTCGCAGCGCAGCTGCACTTGGTTCAGCACCAGTTCCGTCTCCTTCTGGTCGCCGCGTGTCAGTCGTGGCTGTTCCGTTGCGGTGCTGTCGCGCACGGTGGCTATGCTGCGGTGGTTGATGCCGCTTGCCATCACCGCCTGTGCCACAATCGAGAAGACCGGAGCGCAATGTCCGCCGCCCGAAGCCGGCAGACCATACTTGCGTATGCCTACGAAGCAGGTGTACTTGGGGTTTTCGTAAGGGAAGAATCCGCAGAAGCTGACGAAGTAGCGCGTCGTACCCGAATGGTAGCCTTTGCCGCCTGCTGCAGCAATCTGTGCCGTGCCCGTTTTGCCTGCCACGCGAAACTGTGGGCAGCGTGCCTTCTTGCCCGTTCCTCTTGGTGCGCTCACCACGTTCTCGAGCGTCTCGCGCACCTTCTTCAGTGTGCCTTCAGAGCACATCTTGTCGCGCAGTATGCGAACCGGAAATTCGCGCACCACCATGCCATCCTGCATCTCTGCCTTCACAAAGCGAGGTGCCACAAGCACCCCACCGTTGGCGATACCATTGTAGAAGGTGCATGTGGAGATGGGCGGCAAGAGCGATTCGTATCCGATGCTCATCCATGCCAGCGTTGTCTTCGACCAGCTCTTGTTCTCTGGTGTCTTCATGGTGGGGTTCTGACTGCCAGCCAAGGGCAAGTCGAGTGGTATGCCGGCACCTTCTCGGCGCAGTGCGTCGGTGAATGCCTTGGGGTTGTTGCCGTAGTTCTCGTCAATCATGCGGCTCACGCCCACATTCGAACTCTTCTCTATGATGCGCTTCACACTCAGCTTGCCGTAACCGCCCGTCGTAGCCCACGAAGCATCCTTCATCGGGCGTCCGTGCATCATGTAGACACCGCAGCCCGTGTCGTAGACCGTGCTCGTGTCCACCTTGCCATCCTCCAGTGCAGCCATCAGACTCGCCGTCTTGAAGGTCGAGCCTGGCTCCATGCACTCCGAGATGGCGTAGTTGTAGATCTCAGCATAGTCGCCGTCAGCCAGTTGGCTGAGGTTGACGATGGCCTTCACGTCGCCCGTGGCTGCTTCCATCACGATGACGACACCCATCTCAGCGTCGATGGCTTTGAGCTGAGCTTCGAGCGCTTTCTCTGCCACGTCCTGTATGTCGACGTCGATGGTCGTCATGATGTCATTGCCATCCACCGCCGCTTGGTCGCTGAAGTCCACGCGCGTGTTGCGCACCTTCGTGTTATGCTTCACGCCGTCCCTGCCGCGCAGGATCGAGTCATAAGCCAACTCGATGCCGTTCTTCGCCACGCGGTCCGAGTCGGGCCAAAGCTGTCCGAGTGTGCGGCTTGCCAGCGATCCATACGGCTTCTTGCGCATCATCTTCTCGTCGCCGTGGAAACCACCCTTATAGGGCGTCTCGCGCAGCAGGGGCAATTCCTTGACTTGCTTGTATTCGATGAAGGTGGCCATGCGCGGCACGATGCTCCATCCGTTCTTCTTCTGGTTGAAGCCCTTCATCAGGCGGTTGTGAAAGTATTGGGTGCTGTATTCTGGGAAGATGCTGTTCAGTCCTTCGGCGATGCTGTCCACGTCTTTCACGAACGCACTGTCGCGCCATGCCTGTGCCTTGGTGCGCGCCACAGAGTCCTTGTCGATGACGCGGAAGTCGAGACAGAGACGGTATTCCGGCACGCTGCCCACGAGCAGTTTGCCGTTGCAGTCGTAGAGATTGCCGCGCACGGCTGGGTCTATGATGTTGTTCTTTGTGAAGCGCTCCTTCACCTGTTCCCAGTATCCTCTTTTCGCGATCATAGTCTTGAGGGCTGTGAAGATGACAAGCACGCCGATGCCGCACAGCAAGTAGAAGATAAGACGGAAACGACCGGTGCCCATATTTCTTTTCCTTTTATGGTCACCGGTGCTTGACTTCTTGTTGTGTTGATTTGCTGTCTGCATGGTTGAGTTAGTTGCTTTGTGGAACGTTCTCGTCAACCCAGATGATGAAGGGAGCCTGTCGGCTGTGAGAGAGGGTAGTGTCTCCGTTTTGGATGAGTCGTCGTTCTATCTGGCTCTGTCTCATGCTGGTGGTCAGTTCGCTGAATCGTGTCAGCCACTTGTAGCGCATCTCCGCCAGTTCTTTTTTGAGTCGGGCTTCCTCGATCATCTCCTGCTGAGCCAGATAGCGGTTGGTGACAAAAGCCATGAGGCAGAGCACGGTGAGCACGATAAACCACAGGTTGCGTCGAAACCACTCACCGTTGATGTCGAAGGAGCGAATCACTTCGCGCACACTGGTCGGTCCGCCCTCTCCTTCGCTGTTCAGCAGTGTGTTGAGGAAATGGCTCTTATGATGCTTCCTCCTCTCTTTCTGTCCGTCGTGCTCCTCTGTCTCGTTGTCTTCGCCCTCGTCGTTGCCGAAATCCTCGTCCTCAACGTCTTCCGGCAGAAACTCGACGCTGTTGTCGTTCTCCTCGGCACGTTTGAGCAGCTCGTCCATCTGGGCGTCCTCGTGGTTATGATGTTTCTTCTTGTGCGACATTGCAGTCCGGTGGTTAGGCTTATGTGATGAGATGTGTTTTGTGTGCGTCGGCAGCCAATGCAGCCATCTGCTCTATTGTTTCTCCGCCACCCTCAGTTTTGCGCTTCGGCTGCGCGGGTTCAGTTGCTGCTCTTCGCTGGAGGGTGTGATGGTCCCTTTTCCCACGGTGCGCAGGGGCGAGAGGTTGTTTCCGAAGAAGTCTTGCTCGGTGCGTCCTTCGATGTTGCCGCTCCTCATGATGTTCTTCACCATGCGGTCCTCCAGCGAGTGGTAGGTCAGCACCACGAGACGTCCGCCCGGCTTCAGTGCTTCGATGGCGCTGCAGAGCATCTGCTGCAAAGCCCTCATCTCGCCGTTCACCTCGATGCGCAGCGCCTGAAACAGCTTTGCCATGTCCTTCTTTTCGCGGTCGCGCCCGAGCAGTTGCCGCAGGGCATCTGCCAGTTGTCCGGTCGTCCGTATCTCGTTCTGCTCTCTTGCCTTGACGAGCGTGTTGGCGAGTCGTCGGCTCTGTTTGAGTTCTCCGTAGAGATAGAAGATGTCAGCCAGTTGGCTCTCGCTGTATTCGTTCACCACGCGCGCAGCAGTGAGACGTGCCTTTTGGTTCATGCGCATGTCCAGCGGGGCATCATAGCGAAAGGAGAATCCGCGCTCAGCTTCGTCGAAGTGGTGGCTGCTCACGCCCAGGTCGGCAAGGATGCCGTCCACCTGCGTCTCGCCGTAATACTTCAGCCAGTTGCTCAGAAAGCGGAAGTTGCTGCGCACAAAGGTGAAGCGCGGGTCGTCGAAGGCACCCTGCATGGCGTCGAGGTCTTGGTCGAAACCATAGAGGTGGCCCTCCTCCGAGAGGTGGCTGAGTATCTCCCTGCTGTGTCCTCCTCCGCCGAAGGTCAGGTCCACATAGGTGCCTCCTGCCTGGATGTTGAGGCCCTCGATGGTCTCGCCCAGCATCACCGGGCGGTGGTAAGCATACAGGTCGTTCATGAGTGGTTGCAGAGGGTTGTGTTCATTAGGGCTTCCATGTCCAGCGCCAGTTGGTCCTCGCTTTCGAGCAGTGCGTCGGCAGCCTGTCGGTTCCATATCTCGATGGTGTCGTCCATGCCGATGAAGCGCACCTCGCTGGTGATGCCCGCCATCTCCAGGTAGCGGCGCGGAATGAGGATGCGTCCGTCGCTGTCGAGACTGAGGTTTTCGGTGCCTGCCACCAACCGTCGCATCACGTCGCGCCCCTTGCCGTTGAAGGGTGACGTGGAAGCCACCACCTGGTCGAGCATGCGGTCCCACACAGAGCGTGGATAGAGCACGAGACATTTCTGGAAGATGTCGCGACGCATCACCAAACCCTCCTCGCCCGATTGGGTGAGGAGTTTGCGGAAGGCTGCCGGAAGGAAGATTCTTCCCTTCGCGTCTGCCTTGGCATCGGAGTTTCCTGTGAATCTCATACGCGAACCCTAAATATGTGATTTTTAATTCTCGCTGCAAAATTACGAAATTCTCCACAATTCCCCACATCTTTTCTAAATTATTTTCAAATTATTTTTGCACACCCTGTGCATAACTCCCC
>JAGHUD010000055.1 GCA_018065005.1 Candidatus Physcousia equi | reverse complement strand
ACAAGGGCTACGCACAGCCCTATCTCAACGATCCACGCCAACTCTACAAGATAGGTGTCAGCATATCCTCTGAGACGCGCACGGTGAGCGAGTGGGTGGTGGAGGAATGAATAAAATCTTACCAAAAAATTCCTTGATGAGAATAATCGAATTTGACATACTAAAAGGATTTGCCATCTTTGCCGTTATCTATACGCACTGCATGCAGTATCTTTTTGATAGTTCATTTGACAATCCCCTCTATAACTTCATCTATAGTTTCCACATGCCATTGTTCATGATTGTCAGTGGCATTCTGTCTTTTCGCAAGATTTACGACAGGGGGAAACAATCGCTACCTATAAAACGGCTTCCCTTACTCATTCCGGCATTCGTTTTTGGCGGATTGCTAATGGGGGGGGGAATAATCGTTGGCAAAACGGTTAGTCTATCGGATGTCTTGCAGCTTCCATTCACATTCTGGTTCCTCTCCGCACTGTTTGTCTGCACCTGCGTCTACTGGATGGCTTCCTTGATCTGCAGAAGCCAACTGATCAATCTGCTTGTTCTAAGCGGTGTCTCACTCTTACTGCCCATCGGCGAATATAACAAATTCATGATGCCTTTTATCGGAATCGGTCTGTGCCTTGCACAATACGGCATCGTGGATCGCATGCGAAAAATCAATATGTTTTGGATATGCCTGTTTGGCATGCTTATCGGTGCAGCATATCTATGGCTGTGGGACTCCGATTACACAATCTATAAGACCACCTGCCCATCCATAGCAATACACGAAAATGAGCAAATCATTGCATACCTACTCCGCATTGTGTTCGGACTTTGCTTCACCTTGACGCTGCTTGCGCTCACTTTTCGGTTAAAACTCAAAAACAGCATGATTGCCATACTATCGTATCTCTCACGTAATTCTTTGGAACTATACGTTCTGCACCTCTTCATCTTCATTTTGTCTTTTGCTAGCGGGTTCACGCTCCGCAATATCGCAAATGACACCATCAGCGTTGTATCGCTATCACTCATTGCATCAGTATTGCTTACCGCTCTTCTTTCTTTAGTGCTAAAGATGATAGGTAGGACAAAGTACCTGAGCTTTATTCTATTCGGAAAAAAGATTTCTTAAATGCTCAAGCAACTCCTAAACAAAATCAACTCCGGAGACGAAAGGTCGGTGAGAGCCAAAAGAAACATTCTTGTCTCTTTCCTAAACAAGGGAGTGGCCATTCTCATCTCATTGGCCATCGTCCCTATCACCATTGACTATCTGGACGCAGAACAATATGGTATCTGGCTTACACTAAGCTCCATCGTCGCATGGGTTTCTTTCTTCGACGTGGGGTTAGGACATGGCTTCCGCAATCGTTTTGCAGAAGCACGCGCCCATAGCGATGACATATTAGCAAGAAAATATGTCAGTACTGCATATATTGCCCTAATAACAATTTTTGGCATTGTTATGATTGTGTTTGAATGTTTGAACGTATTCATCCGTTGGGACATTGTGCTTAACGTATCAGAACAATCTGCAACAATGTTACAAACTGTTATGAGCATTGTGGTCGTAGGTGTCTGCACGCAATTTGCCATGAATGTATTTCCCATTATGCTTTCCGCAGACCAGCGTCCGGCAGCATCTGCAATAATTGCTACAACAGGACAAGGATTTGCTCTTTTGATTATTGCATTGCTAACCTTACTGCCCAATCATAGCATGACCTATTTGGCTTATGCTTTATCTTGGGCTCCTGTCGTGGTTACAATATTGGCATCAATCTGGATGTTTACTCACAAATACCGTAAATTTGCACCTTCTTTCCGATTTATAGATCTTTCTCTAATTAAAAACATATTAAGTTTGGGAGGCAAGTTCTTTGTTATACAACTGTCAATGATTCTTATCTTCCAAATTGTCAACATCATCTTATCCCGTGTATTAGGCCCAACGTCAGTGACTGAATATAACGTAACGTATAAATACTTTTCCATCACAATGATGGTGTTTAATATCATATTATCCCCATATTGGTCAGCCTTTACAGATGCTCATACAAGAGGGGACCTGGGATGGATGAAAAATGTATATAAGAAACTAATCAAAGTGTGGATGATACTACTAATTGTTAGCAGCCTTTTATTAGTTGTTTCACCCATTGTTTATCAAACATGGCTTCATGGTAGTGTTGAAATACCTTTTTCAACCTCTATCAGTATGTGTGTTTACATGAACATATTGGGCTTTTCAACAATGTACATGACACTACTCAACGGCACTGGCAAGGTGCTGCTGCAAATGATAATATATGTAGCATTTGCAGTTCTCTCTATACCCTGCAGCTACTCACTTTGCGGAATATGGGGAATATCTGGAGTTTTGGGATTCTTGTCAATGGTGTATCTCATTCAGTGTTTATTTGCCCACATTCAACTCAATAAAATACTATCACAAACAGCTTCCGGTGTTTGGAATAGATGATTTTGCATGTTCAACGATAAGAAGAATCTTTTTATATTCATACTTGGCCTACTGTCAATGATAAAAGTACGCGTAATGGGTACTTTTGCATTGGGAGAAATCCTCCTTTTACTTTCTTACCTCTATATACCAATAAATGTAGTTAAAGAAAGCAAATCAATACGAAAGTTCATGTGGTTTGGAGTCGCTTGGCTGATAGGAGTGATCATATCAGACACAGTAAACGAAACTCCTACAGTGAACAGCATAAAAGGCATGTTTAATGTCATATTATTACTTTCAATCACACCTGGAGTATTTTGGTGCATAAGAAACAACCATAAGGCAATTTTGTTTTATTGGTTGGGGACGGGTGCTTCTGATTTGATTAGCTTTTACTTTCTACGCTCATTTGATTCAGATTTTGAATATAATGTATGGAGAGTATATGCTTATTTCCCCGTTTTTATCAGCATCGGAGGATACCTTTACTATAAAAATCACAGAAAGGCAGGCATACTCCTCACTCAGAGTTTTGCACTTTGGACTTTATTCAACCAAAGTCGTCTGATATTTTTAACGGTGACGTTGGCTAATTCTATTTTAGTTTATTCAAACAAGCTAAAAGCAGACAAACAGAAATCTGTTGTTTGCAAATTCCGTGCTCATTCTTTGCGGTTGATCGTGCTTATCTTACTTAGTTTTACTGTTGTTGACGGTATTTATGAGAAAGGAGCTAACGATGGGTATTTCGGTGAATCTGTGAGGGAAAAGTATCTGATGCAAAAGAACACTAATATGGGTTTAGCTTCAGGAAGGCATGACTTTTTTATGTCTGCAGCATTGGTTTTTCAGAATCCTGTATTGGGATATGGAAGCTACGCAGAAGACAAAAACGGATTTCGAGAAGACTTTCTTTGGCGTCATGGAATGGATTTAAGCGTAAGCCAAGATTCGAACATGCTTCCTGGTCATAGTTATCTATTAGGTGCATGGGTATATGCAGGATTATTGGGGGCATTATTCTTTATCTTTGTGCTCAAGATTGTATTTAAGACATTAAAATATGGGAATTTTCTTTATGACACACGAATGTCTGCAATGTACCTCTACGTAACCATATTATATGTTTGGAATATCTTATTCTCACCATTCGCTGACCGAATGAATTTCTTATTTATTGTTATCACGCTCATTGTATTGGAGGATTACCGCATTAAGAACAAAAAGAAACATGACCAAGATTTCAATCATCGTTCCATCGTTTAATCAAGGAAAATTTCTTGAAGACACATTCCAATCAATACTCTCTCAAAACTATGCAAACACTGAGATCATTGTTATGGATGGTGGATCAACGGATAATAGTATTAATATCATCAAAAAGTATGAATCTCATATCTCATACTGGCAGAGCCAGAAGGACAATGGGCAGAGTGATGCCATAAACCAGGGGTTCGCAAAGGCTACCGGTGATATCGTAACTTGGTTGAATTCGGACGATGTTCTGCTACCAGGTACACTGAATAAAGTAAATGAATACGCCATACGCTATCCCTCTACACAGTGGTTTTTAGGCAACGTGCTATGGATGGATAAGGAAGGTGATATAATCAGAATAGGAAAGGTAGAGAAAGAATCTGTATTTTGGAATAGATTGCATTTGTTTTCAAATGGTGGACCAACAGCTTTCATGCGCAAGCAAAAATTGCTTGAAATGGGCGGTTTACGAGAAGACTTCCACTACATGATGGATACTGAATTGTGGCATCGTTATATCTCCAATGCAGTTTTTTTTAAACGCATACCTATCTATTGTTGGGGACTTAGAATACATGAGGATGCAAAGATGTCTGGGCATAACTTTGCGAACAGTCAATTAGCGGATAAGTCTCATCCATCATGGACACAAAAAGAGAGAGAGAAGAGATTCATACAAACAACCTATCTGACATCAAGGACAATAATAGGTAATTTGTGGAAATATAAAAGAGCAATTGGTGTGGTTATTCTTTCTAAACTTTTAGACAGAAAATTGCTCGGAAATAACTACAAAGACCTATGAGTGAACTTGTAATATGGGCAAATTCGTATTGCCGCTCAACATTGGCTTTTTACCTGGGATTAGGTGAAGCACTTGGTGTTTCACTAAAAATAGTTGTTCTGAAACCTATTTCGCCAGGTAGAAAAAAACTCGGGTTTAGTGAAGCAGAATTTGAAGATGCGGTAATTCATCAATATGATGGCCTTGCTGATGGTATAAGTATTCTACAAGAAAATAAGAATGCTTATCACATATTCTGTGCCTACCAATCTACTACAAGCATAAAACTCATTGAAAAGGCAATAGAGCTGGGGATAAGATTTGGAATTGGATCGGAAGCCCCATGTAATATGTACCCTTATCCTAAACGATTTTTCAAAGCTGCCTATTTACATCTAATACTACCTTTGAAGGTTAGGAAGATTATAGATCATGCCGATTTCATTCTCAATTATTCCGGAAATGAATGTAAACCATTGGAATCAATAGGATGGCCGAAATATAAAATTATTGCATGTGGATATTGGTCTCCTGCAATTAATGGCTGTAGAATAATCAAACGAGACCGTTCCTCATGGGAGCATTTTACTATCCTGCTCTCAGGAATACATCAATGGCACCGTTCGCCCATGGTCTTGTTAAAGGCATTGCACGAGTTAGATAAAAGAGGGGTAAAATATGAGTGCAATATTACCCAAGAGGGACCTTTACTCAACAAAATGAGGAACTATGTGCATGCAAAGAATATGAAACACGTACATTTTCTCGGGTTCCTTCCTTTAGAAGAATTGATTCATGAATATGAAAATTGCTCTATTTATGTTGGTGCTGGAAATTATGAGCCTTGGGGCATGCGCCTCAATGACGTTCTCCAATGTGGTTCACCCTTAGCCATCAATAGAGGCATGGGTGGATGTAAATTAGTCGATGACTACAATTGTGGATTTACATTTAGTCGAAACAATCATATTGAACTTGCAAACAAATTAGAATATTTCATAAAAGACCAAAAGGAATATTCTTCCATATCAGAAGCAGCTTTTTCTGCAGCACCTCAAATTGCACCTAACTTAAAGGCCAAAGAGATTGCTACCATTCTAAAACAACACAACTTTATTGATTAGATGAAAGTTCTCTCATTCATAACAAGTATCTCACAGAATTGTGGTGGACCCTCACGAAGTGTGCCATTACTTGTCAAGGGGCTTGCTGAGGCTGGAGTGGATATGACACTCATGACGTTCTATTCCGACGACATGAATACACATGCGCTGGATGGGACATCTGCCAAGATGAAAGTGTTGAACAAAAGGATAACAGATAAGGAGATTGAGGAGTATCTGCTCTCTGAGAACTTTGACCTCATACAGATGCAAAGCATTTGGGATCCTCCTTATCATCAGTTAGCGAAAATTGCACGTAAACTCAGAATCCCCTACCTCATCACCCCTCGTGGTATGCTGGAGCCTTGGAGTCTCTCTCAGAAGAAATGGAAGAAGAAACTGGCGCTTATGCTCTACCAGATGAAGGACCTGCAAAAGGCTGCTTGCATCTTCACAACTGCTGATATGGAGGCACAGCATGTGCGTGAACTTGGTGTGAAAGTCCCTCTCTCAATCATACCTAATGGTATTGAGACTGACGGATATACTTGCCGTACCTCTGAAGACGGAGTGAAAAAGCAGATTCTATTTCTTAGTCGCATCCACGAGAAGAAGGGTATAGAAATCCTCATAGACGCATTTGCTCAACTGCATGATGAGTTTGCAGATTGGAAAGTGTTGATAGTGGGTAACGGGGAAATGGAATATATAAATAGCTTGAAACTGAAGGTTAAGAACCTTGAGATGGAAAACTGCATAGAAATTCTTCCGCCAGTCTTCGGTTCGGATAAAATAAAACTCTATCAGGATTCATCACTCTTTTGTTTGCCTTCATACAGCGAGAACTTCGGCATGGTGATTGCAGAAGCCATGAGTTGTGGTGTGCCTGTCATAACTACGACCAATTGTCCGTGGGAAATACTAAACGACACCAAAACTGGTTGGTGCATTGAGCTGAGTGTAGAGAATCTGAAACAGGCTCTCAAGGAGGCTCTAAACATGCCAACCAAGGAGCTGTACCAGATGGGACAAAACGCTAGTAGGTTAGTATTTGAGAACTTCAACTATAGGAATGTTGCTCAACGTACCTACGAATTGTACACGTGGATTCTTGAGGGTGGAAAGAAACCCTCCTTCGTTCAGCTTTAAAAGGTTCTCAACATGCCGCGAAGGCTTGTGATGTAAGCAAGCCGAAGTATTAGCGGCTGTTGCTGTTAGAGGCATACCCTGATAACTTTAAGGATAGCAGGATTGTAAGAATGACAGAAGAGTCATTGAAACAAAAGGCAGAAAAGAAGGACAGGAGATACGACCCCATACCGCATGATACTGTCAGGTGGCGATCAATAGCATGCAATGAAATGTTGAGGATGATGGCAGAAAGGAATTGAGAAATATGAATCAAACAAAGATTGATCTCTCAAAATACGAGAATAAGTTAGGCAAGAAGCACCAGATCATTCGCTTGGTGTGGGGCTTCGTATGGACTATCTGCGCCCGCTGGTTACCAAGAAGCGTAGGTAGCGGATGGAAGCGTATGTTGCTCCGAATGTTTGGAGCAAAGATGGGTAAGAATTCGCATGTATATAGCTCAGCTAAGGTATATTATCCCGCAAACCTTATAATGGGTAATAATACTTGTCTTGCCAGTGAGGTCGAATGCTACAATGTGGCTCCTGTCATAATGGAGGATAATGTTACTGTCAGTCAAGGAGCATATCTCTACACAGCCAGCCATGACATAACGAATCCACTAAACCCACTCATAACGGCTCCTATCGTTTTGAGAGACCAATCGTGGATTGGTGCTCGAGCATACGTCGGCATGGGCGTTACCATTGGGCAAGGAGCAGTGGTGGGTGCTACGGCTTCTGTCTATAAAGATGTAGAGGAGTGGACCGTTGTTGGTGGTAACCCTGCCAGGATCATCAAGAAAAGAGTGATCAAAGATGAAGAAGCTTGATATAACGACCATCATTCTCACCTACAACGAAGAGATACATATCCGTCGTTGCTTGGAGAACGTATGCCCATTCTCCAAACACGTGATTGTGGTGGATTCACCTTCTACCGACCGGACAGTCGAGATATGTAATTCGATAAATTCCGCAACAGGAGAAAGGGAGTTCCCGGAGGTAGAAGTGGTTGTGCACAAATACCCCGGCAATCAGGCAGAACAGTTCAATTGGGCACTCGACAATCTGGACATCAGGACGGAATGGATCTTGAGAATGGATGCTGATGAGTATCTATTACCAGAACTTACTGAAGAATTGTATCAAGTAGTGCCTGCATTAGCAAAAGATGTGACAGGCATAGAATTCAAGCGCAGACACATCTTCATGGAGAAATGGGTGAAACATGGTATTTATCCCGTTGTCCTAATGAGAATGTTCCGAAAGGGATGTGGGAGATATGATGCCAGATTGATGGATGAGCATATTGCACTGAGTGAAGGCAGAAGTATCATTATGAAGAATGATTTCTGCGACCATTCGTTGATTAATGTTTCTGATTATTGCAGAAAACACATTAACTATGCAAAGCGAGAAGCTTGTGAGATTCTGAATGAATATTATGACATATCAAAACATCAAAACAAGAGCTTAACATTAGGAGCACAGGCAAAATCTAAACACCGCAAGAAAAACAAGTATAACAAACTACCTCTGTTTGGGAGATCTTTCTTCTACTTTTGTTACAGATACTTTCTCAGAGGTGGATTTCTCGATGGGAAAGAAGGATTCCTCTTTGCCTTTCTTCAAGGCTGGTGGTATCGCACCCTCGTTGATGCCAAGATATTGGAGGTCAGGAAGTCTGTTTTTCATTCTTCGAAGAAGCCGAGACGTGTGACGGAGGAGGAGAAGGAGCAGATGCGTTCTTACATTGAAAAATCATGGGGAATCCGATTGAAATGAAAAGAGAAGAAAACATAGTGGTGCAACTCATCAAGTGGGGCATCGGGACAGAGCGACCGACAAAGAAGTCCGTCGCCCGGCTTTTGGAAAAGCAGGTGAACTGGGACACCGTCTTCGCGCTATGCCATCGACAAAACGTGACAGCCATCTGCTGCGACGGTCTGAACCAGGTCTACGAAACATTTCCGGGCATCGTCCTGCCCATCGACCACCCAAAGAGAGAGCAGGCGCTGTTCGAGCTGTTTGGCAAGACCATGAGCGGAGAGCTCCACTACGACCATCAGCGGAAGGCCATCGCCCGTCTGGCAGCTTTCTATGCGCAGCATGGCATAGGCATGATGGTGCTCAAGGGATATGGTCTGAGTCTCCACTACCCCACTCCGGAGCACAGACCGACGGGCGACATCGACATCTTCCTCTTCCACCTGGACGAAGACAGCACAGCAGAGCTTCCCGCTTGGAAGAAAGCCGACGACGCCATGAGGAGGGAGTTAGCCATCCCCATCCGTAACGACAGCGAGCACCACACAAAATTTCTCTTCCAAGGCATAAGCGTTGAGAACCACTACGACTTCATCAACACCAAGCTGCACCGATCCTCAAAACGTCTCGAAAGAATCTTCAAGACGCTCTCGCAGGAAGAGCGGACCCCCTGCAGGATAGAGGAGCAAGACATCTATCTGCCCGGCACCAGACTGAATGAACTGTTTCTGCTGCGCCACAGCTCCAGCCACTTTGCTGCCGAAGGCATCACGATGCGCACCGTGCTCGACTGGGCGCTCTTCGTGCAGCACCACACGGTGGACTGGTGCTGGCTCGGTGCAGAGGCGAAACGCTTCAACATGCACCTCTTTCTTGCTGCTCTCAACCGCATCTGCGTGGAGGATCTCGGATTTCAGAAAGACCAGTTCCCCTACACCGACGCCACCTCCACCTTCAAAGAGCGAATACTGCAAGACATCATGAGCGCGGCAGACGCGGTGCACCACGCATCCAGCTCCAGTCGACTCATGCGTTGGTGGAGAAACCGCTGGAAACACCGTATCTGCTACAGCGACTCCCTCTTGTCCACCTTCCTCACATCCACCTTCACGAACCTCTTCTCCAAAGCATCTGCGGAATGATCAAGATAAGCATCATCACAGCCACCTTCAATTCAGCAGAAACGGTGCGCGACACGCTCGAATCTGTTCTGAGACAAGACTATTATAACTACGAACTCATCATCAAGGATGGTGGGAGCACCGACGGCACATTGGACATCTGCCGTTCCTACGTTCCACGCTTCCAGGAAGTGTCCGAACGGAACGGAGGCGATGTCTCCCTGCGCATCATCTCGCGCCCCGACAAGGGCATGTATGACGCCATGAACCAGGGCATCGCATGTGCCACGGGCGAAGTGGTGGGCATTCTCAACTCCGACGACTTCTACACCTCGTTTGACATCCTGAAAGCCATAGCCCGCAGATTCGACCAGATGCCAGACATCGACGCCGTCTATGGCGACATACACTACGTCTCCTCCAAAGACACCACCCTGCTGGTGCGCTACTATTCCAGCCACTTCTTCAAGAGGGGATGGATGCGCATGGGATTCATGCCCGCCCACCCCAGTTTCTACTGTCGCAAATCGACCTACGAGAGGTTCAAGCTCGATGGCAGCCAGATTGAAGGCTTCGAGGGAGATGTCGACTGCGCCTACTTCAACACGACATACAAGATAGCAGCCGATTTTGAGATACTGCTGAGAATGATCTTTGTCAACCGCATCAAGACCCACTACGTCTACCGCGACTTCGTCACCATGCGCATTGGGGGCGCGTCCACCTCAGGAGCCTCCAGCCACAAGCAGATCAACAAAGACCACCGGCGCGCCTTCAAGGAGCACGGCATCTATTCCAACTATCTGCTCCTCTCGATGCGCTACGCCTACCGGTGCGTCGAGCTGATGCTGGGCTGGGTAAGGCGCTGAGAAGTCCATCACACACACACGCCCATCCTCGGCACGAAGGGATGCCGAAAGCCCTCCCTGGCGAGGATGAGCGATTCAAGAACTCTTACTTTTTACACATAACGTATGCAAGCAATCATATTAGCAGCAGGAATGGGAAAACGCCTGGGCGAGTACACCCGCAACAACACCAAGTGCATGGTGGAGGTGAAAGGCACCAAACTCATCGACCGTATGTTGTCGCAACTCGCCAAGCTGGCGCTCAACCGAGTGGTCATCGTGGTGGGCTACGAGGGCGAGAAACTGAAGGCCCATGTGGGGACCCAATTCGAGGGACTGAAAATTGAATACGTAGAGAATCCCATCTACGACAAGACAAACAACATCTACTCCCTGGCACTTGCCAAGGACAAGATGATCGAAGACGACACGCTGCTCCTCGAGAGCGACCTCATCTTTGAGGACAGTGCACTCAGTCTGCTCGTCGACCACCCTTCACCCAACCTGGCACTCGTGGCAAAATACGAGACCTGGATGGACGGCACCATGGTGCGTCTGGACGAGGAGATGAACATCGTCAACTTCATCCCCAAGGCGGCATTCCGATACGAAGACACGAAGCAATACTACAAGACGGTCAACATCTACAAGTTCTCGCGAGCGTTCTGCACCACCAAGTATGTGCCCTTTCTCGAAGCCTACACCAAGTCGGTGGGCAACAATGAGTACTACGAAAACGTGCTGCGCATCATCAGTTTCCTCAACAGCCAGGAGCTCAAAGCCCTTCCGCTCAGCCATGAGAAGTGGTATGAAATCGACGACAAGCAAGACCTGGACATCGCAGAGGTACTCTTTGCCGAGCCCGAAGAACTGCTCAAGAAATACTACACACGCTATGGCGGCTTCTGGCGTTTCCCCCAGATGCTCGATTTCTGCTATCTCGTCAACCCCTATTTCCGCCAATCGAAAATCATCGACGAGCTGGAAGCCAACTTCCGCGTCCTCTTAGGCGAATATCCCTCTGGCATGAAGGTGAACACCCTCCTGGCATCGAAGTGCTGGGGCGTGCGCGAAGAGTACATCATACCCGGAAACGGAGCTGCTGAGCTCATCAAGGTCCTTATGGAGCAAACGGAGGGCAGACTGGGCGTCGTTCGTCCCACCTTCGAGGAATACCCCAACCGCATCGACGAGGAGCGCACCGTAGCCTTCATCCCCAGCCATCGCGACTTTCGCTATGGCACCGACGATCTCATCGCCTTCTTCAGCCAGCACCCCGTCGACACGCTCCTGCTCATCAACCCCGACAATCCCTCTGGCAATTTCATCCCCATCGCCGACGTCTGCCGCCTGGCAGCCTGGTGTGAGCAGCAAGGCACGCGCCTCATCGTCGATGAGAGCTTCGTGGACTTCAGCGAAGCATGGGAGACCTCATCGCTCCTCTCCGACGCACTACTCGAAGCCTACCCCCACATGGCGGTGATGAAGTCCATCTCCAAGAGCTACGGCGTGCCCGGTCTGCGCTTGGGCATCCTCGCCAGTGCCGACACGCGTCTCATCGAGCAGATGAAACGCGAGGTGAGCATCTGGAACATCAATTCCTTTGCCGAATTCTTCATGCAGATCTTCTCAAAATACGAGAGCGACTACAAGAAGGCGTGCATGCGCTTCATCGAAGTGCGTCGCACCTTTGTGGATCAGCTGCAAGAGATTCCCTTCTTGCACGTCATGCCGAGCCAGGCCAACTTCGTGCTGTGCGAGACCACGGGGCCATATTCTGCCAACGAGCTGGCGCTCCAATTGCTCAAGAACCACAACATCCTCGTCAGTGCCTGCTCTGCCAAGAAGGGAATACAGCCAAACAGATACGTGCGCCTGGCTGTGAGAAGTGAAGAGGACAACAACCGACTCATCGCTGCCCTCAGAAGCATGTAGCAAGGGGGGGAGGGGGCAGATCAGTCGTCGTTTTCGATGACCCCAATCAGTTCCTCCGGCGATTCAATCATCCTGAAGGCACCTATCTCGCGCAGATAGTCGCGATCGCGGAACCCCCACAGGACGGAGATGCAGGGCAGCCCCGCATTGCGTGCCGTGGCCATGTCCACCTCGCTGTCGCCCACATAGATGGCCTCGCTGGCATCCACGTCGAGCGCCTTCAGTGCCATTTCGACCATGTCGGGAAATGGTTTGCGGCGAAGCCCCGGGCGCTCACCGATGGTAACGCTGATGGTATCCTTGAAGAAGGCATCGCGCAATTCGTCGACGCCCGGCTGCATCTTGTTGCTCACAATAGCCATCCGATAGCCCCGGCGCTTCAGTTCGGCAAGCAGTTCGGCAATGCCGGGATACAAGTCGGTATGGTCCTGGCAGTGGTCGATGTAGTAGTCCTGGAAGACACGAAAACATTCGTCAAACTCCCACTCCTCGCAATCGCTCGGAACGGCTTGCTCCATGAGGCGGCGCACGCCATTGCCCACAAACTGTCGCACCTCGTCCATCGTGCGTTCTGGCCACTCCATGTGGCGCAAGGCATAGTTGGTGCTTTCGCAAAGGTCGCGAAGCGTATCGGTCAGCGTACCGTCGAGGTCAAAGATGATGGCTTTACATTTCATAAGCGTTTCTGTTGTTTTTCGACGCAAAGTTACAAAAAATTGACAAATCATGCGGCAAAAACAAATATTTATTTGTATTTTTGCCTTTACATAAGTGAGCCCACAGCATTTCCCCCCACCTGACGACGCTCCATCCTGGATGCAGAGAGCCTTGGCGCCGACGCAGCCATGGAGCCGCCACGACCTGCTCGCAAGCCTGCCAAAGCTACCGAAGAAACGCGTGGGGGACGCACGAAAGCAGACATATACCTATTATATATATATATATATAGTGCGACGGGCAGCTCACTCACCCAACATCCCGAATAACCACAAAACAGATACTATGAGACACGAAGGAGACCGCGGAACCACATCCATCCACCATGCCACGGACCGCATCGAAAAGGACGACATACGCATCGAGGCAAATGGTGCGCTCGACGAACTGAATGCCACGATGGAACTCATACGCACCCTCATCCCCACCGACCAGCAAACACGCTATGAGCGCTTCGACGTGCTGCAGCGCTGGCTCATGATTGTCCAGACCTACGTCATGACCCCCGAACGCTACCGCGACCGCCTCAGCGTGATACTCCCCACCGGCATGGCGCAATACTGCGAATGCTGGATAGACGAACTAGACCCCTCGCTCCATGCAGCAGACTATGTCATGCACAACGGCGCACCCAGCAACAAGCCGGAGAACTTCCATCGCTCCGTGCTGCAGGCGCAACTCAACCTCGCACGTACCGTGACACGACGTGCCGAACGACGACTCTGGAGCCTCAACAACGAAGACCCCGTGCCGGCTGAGGTGCTCTATTTCATCAATCGACTCAGCGATCTCTTCCTCACCCTGGCAAGGACCATCGACACAAAATAACCGGCAATGCAGCAGGAAAAAAAAATTTCTGCTGCAGAAACCGAAAGTTTCAGCAGCAGAAACTGAAATGTTCAGCAGGAGAAACCAAAAACGAATAAGTCAAGACAAAGATAGCAGACCCAATGAACCACGGATTTCTCAAAGTAGCAGCCGCCATACCCAGCGTTCGCGTTGCCGACTGTGCCTACAACAAGGAACAAATCAAGAGCCTCATCTTGCAGGCTGAGCAAACAGGCGCAGAGATTGTCCTCTTCCCCGAACTCAGCATCACAGGCTACACCTGCCAGGACCTCTTCCAGTCACAACAACTGCTCGACGACGCCGAGATGGCTCTCATCGACCTCATCGACTTCACACGCAGCTACGAGGTCATTGCCATCGTCGGACTGCCCGTGCCCTACCAGGGCTCTCTGCTCAACTGTGCTGCCGTGCTGCAGAGGGGAAAACTGCTGGGCGTCGTCCCCAAGACCTATCTGCCCAACTACAAGGAGTTCTACGAACAGCGATGGTTCACCTCCTCCACCGACGTGCGCCCCGGCATCATCCGCTGCTGCGGCCAGACGGTTCCGCTCGTGCAGCGACAGCTCTTCCGCACGCCCAGCTGCGTCTTTGCCATCGAAATATGCGAAGACCTCTGGGCACCTAATCCTCCCTCCACCGACCTCGCCATGCTCGGCGCCGACGTGGTCTTCAACCTCTCGGCAAGCAACGACAGCATCGGCAAGTACCCCTACCTGCGACAACTGGTCAGTGCACAGTCTGCACGCTGCATCTGCGGCTATGTCTTCACAGGATGCGGCTTTGGCGAAAGCACACAGGACGTCGTCTTCAGCGGAAAGAGCATCGTGGCGGAGAACGGCAACGTGCTAGCTGAGGCTCTGCGCCACCAACTGACACCACAGCTCACCATCTCCGACATCGACGTGCAGCGCCTCCAGACCGAGCGCCGCATCAACACCACCTTCGCTGCCTGCGCACGCAACGTCAAAGACCTCGAATTTCGGATGGTAGACACCGAACTGACCTCGCAACGCAACCTACCGCTCGACCGCATCGTAGACCCCTACCCCTTCGTGCCCAAGGGAGCCACGCTCGATGAGCGCTGCGAAGAGATCTTCGACATCCAGTGCGAAGGACTCGCCAAACGCATCATACACACCCATGCCGAAACCGTCACGGTGGGCATTTCCGGAGGTCTGGACTCCACGCTTGCTCTCCTCGTGTGCGAGCGCACCTTCCGCAAGCTCGGGCGCGACCTCCGTGGCATCGTGGGCATCACGATGCCTGGCTTCGGAACCACAGACCGCACCTACACCAACGCGGTGGAACTGATGAAGAACCTCGGCATCACCATAAGGGAAATAGACATACAGGAGGCTTGCCGCGTCCACTTCCGCGACCTCGCTCACGACCCCGATGTGCACGATGTCACCTACGAGAACGCACAAGCTCGCGAGCGCACGCAAATACTCATGGACGCAGCCAACCAGATGAGGGGATTCGTGGTGGGAACGGGCGACCTGAGCGAACTCGCACTGGGATGGGCTACCTACAACGGCGACCACATGTCGATGTATGGCGTCAACGTCTCCGTGCCCAAGACGCTCGTGCGACATCTGGTCACCTGGGTGGCAAACAACATCGCCGACGAGAACACGCGCACCATACTCCTCGACATTGTCGACACACCCATCTCACCCGAACTCATTCCTGCCGACCCTGACGGCAACATCGCACAGAAGACCGAGGACCTCGTCGGACCCTACGACCTCCACGACTTCTTCCTCTACTACACCCTGCGCTGGGGCTGCCGGCCCGACAAGACCTTCTTCCTGGCTTGCAAGGCTTTCGAGGGCATCTTCACGCCCGAAACCATCAAGCACTGGCTCGCCGTCTTCTTCCGACGCTTCTTCGCACAGCAGTTCAAGCGCTCCTGCTTGCCCGACGGACCGAAGGTGGGCTCCTGCTCGCTCTCGCCACGAGGCGACTGGCGCATGCCGAGCGATGCTTCTGCCGCCTCATGGCTCCAATCATGCGAGAATTTGCGACAACTCTCCTTCGATTTCTAAAAAAAAGAGAAAAAAGTGACCAAAAAATTTGGTAGAACAAAATAAATGGCGTACCTTTGCATCGCAAAACAAAAAGGTGCCTTGGATGAGTGGCTTAGTCAACGGTCTGCAAAACCGTCTACAGCAGTTCGAATCTGCTAGGCACCTCTTAAAAAAGCCCGAGCGAACCTCTTCGCTCGGGCTTTTTGTTTCCTACATTTCTAACACATGCCCCTCCCAACCTCATGTCCGACCACAACGTTTTCTCTCAGGCTGTAAGGCAGTGCATCCACCACGCGCTGCAACTTGCCGCGTTGGCGTGTCTCTTGCTCCTCCTCGCCGCCTGCTCCTCCAAGAAAGAGCAGCCTGCCACACCTCAGATGCGCCGCACGGTCATCGTCTACATGGTGGCAGACAACAACCTGGAATACTTCGCCTCTGCCGACATCAACGAGATGAGGTCGGCTGCCAAAACCATCCCCGCAGGTTGCCAGCTCATCCTCTACGTCGACGACACCAAGGCGCCACGCATCATCGAGTTCAATGCGCAGCAAGGAATGGTCGAGCACGAGCGCATGGAGGAGTGCAACAGCGCCAGCCCCAGCGTCATGCGCCAGCAACTGCAGTCCATCATCCACCAATACCCGTCCGAACACTATGCGCTGGTGCTCTGGAGCCACGGCTCGGGGTGGATTCCGCCAGCACCTTCCGCATCAGCCAAGAGCAGCCCAAGGCAGGCACCACGCCGAAGCATCTTCATCGACAACAGTTGGCAGAAGGGCGACGAAGACAGTGACGAGATGTCCATACCCGACCTGCGCGCCGTGCTGGAGCAGCTCAGCGTCAAGCACTGGGACTATATCCTCTTCGATGCCTGCCACATGCAGTGTGTCGAGAGCGACTATGAGTTGCGCCACCTCACCGACTACATCATCGCTTCGCCTGCCGAGATACCTGCCACCGGTGCGCCCTACCATGCCATCATGCCTGCCTTGATGCAAGACGACAATGCAGCCTTTGCCATCGCCCAGACCTACCACGACGCAGCCACCGAGCCGGCTATGCTCTCGGTGGTGCGCACCGACCAGCTCGAAGCACTGCTGCAGACGACCCGCCGACTCATCCCCGACCTCTACGACCGCACCAGCACACTCGCCACACACACCATACAGGCCTACGGTCCGCTGGCAAAAGCAAGCCGCTGGAGACCAGAATACCACGACATGGCATCTGCCCTCAACACGATGCTCGACAGCGAGGCGTTCAGCCAGTGGCGAACGGAAATGGAGAAAGCCGTCGTGCTCGCACTGCCCACACCCAAGTGGAACACCGCCTTCGGGATGACGGGATTCGTGCCCGTCATCACCGACCCCGACCACCTCGCCCTCGTCTCCATCTTCCTGCCTCATCCCAAATATGATGAGCACAGCAGCTACAACGAAGACATCCGCCAGACCGAATGGTATCAAGCCTACCACAATTGACACAAAAAACAGAGCTAATGCCCACCAAAATAGCAGCGATGCGAAAATAATCCGTCAAAAGATGCCGCATTGTCAGATTTTATTCGTAACTTTGCCTTCTCATTCCATCATCGCCTGAATTTGGTTTCGCAGCACCAATCCAGACGAAACGACGGACAAGCCATCTCCATGAGCGCAACTCGTTGCCCACAGGAGAGAGACAAACAACAAACATGGTTAACTCTAAATGCTGCGGACAAGAAAGGAATCATGCAAAAAATCATCATTCTTGATTTCGGCAGTCAGACGACGCAGTTGATAGGCAGACGCGTTCGCGAGCTCGACACCTTCTGCGAAATCATGCCCTACAACAAGTTCCCACACGACGACCCCAACGTCATCGGCGTCATCCTCAGTGGTTCGCCACTCAGCGTCTATGCCGACGATGCCTTCCACGTCGACCTCAGCAAGATAAGAGGCCGCCTGCCCATCCTCGGCATCTGCTACGGCGCACAGTATATGAGCCACATCTACGGAGGCAAGGTGGAGAGCGCAGGCACACGCGAGTATGGCAGACAGAACCTCCAGTTCATCGACAAGGAGTGTCCGCTCTTCCGCGGATTCGACGACAACAGCCAGGTGTGGATGTCGCACGGCGACAGCATCACACAGATTCCAGAAGGCGCACATGTGGTGGCTTCGACCGAGACGGTGCAGAATGCCGCCTACTACATCCCCGATGCACGTCAGGGCGCTGAGCTCGACAGCAGCACCCCTTGCCCCATCTTCGGCACACAGTTCCACCCCGAAGTCTTCCATTCGCTCCAGGGCAGCCTGCTCCTGAAGAACTTCGTCGTCGACGTCTGCGGCAGCCATCAGGACTGGAGTGCAGATGCCTTCGTCGAGACCACCGTCAAGGAACTCAAGGAGCAGATTGGCAAGGACCACGTCATCCTCGGACTCTCAGGCGGTGTCGACAGTTCAGTGGCTGCGGTGCTGCTCAACAAAGCCATTGGCAAGCAGCTCACCTGCATCTTCGTGGACCACGGCATGCTGCGCAAGAACGAGTTCCAGGATGTGATGAAGGACTACGAGTGCCTCGGACTGAATGTGGTGGGTGTCGACGCCAGCGACAAGTTCCTGGGCGACCTTGCCGGAGTGAGCGAGCCCGAGAAGAAGCGCAAGATCATTGGTCGCGACTTCGTGGAGGTCTTTGACGCCGAAGCCAAGCGCATCATTGCCGAAAGCAAGGAGGGCGACGGCGAAGTGAAGTGGCTCGCACAAGGCACCATCTATCCCGACCGCATCGAGTCGCTCAACATCACCGGAAAGGTCATCAAGAGCCACCACAACGTAGGCGGTCTGCCCGAGGAGATGCACCTCTCGCTCTGCGAGCCCCTCAAGTGGCTCTTCAAGGACGAGGTGAGACGTGTCGGACGCTCGATGGGCATGCCCGAGCACCTCATCACGCGCCACCCCTTCCCGGGTCCAGGTCTTGCCGTGCGCATCCTGGGCGACATCACACGGGAGAAAGTGCGCATCCTCCAGGATGCCGACGACATCTACATCCGCGGACTCCGCGAATACAAGGTGAAACTCAGTGGCGAGGAAGCACGTCGAGTGCTCGCAGCGGGCGTGCCTGCCAACATGGAGAACGGCGAAATCGAGGTCAGTCTCTACGACCAGATATGGCAAGCCGGCGCCATCCTCCTGAGCGAGGTGCGCAGCGTGGGCGTCATGGGCGATGAGCGAACCTACGAGAACCCCGTCGCACTGCGTGCCGTCACCTCAAGCGACGCCATGACTGCCGACTGGGCACACCTCCCCTACGAGTTTATGGCTAAGGTGTCCAACGACATCATCAACAAGGTGAAGGGTGTCAACCGCGTTTGCTACGACATCTCCTCAAAACCACCTGCAACCATCGAGTGGGAGTAAGAAAAGAAAAAGAGCGACCGCTATTCCGAACCAATCGCAACATTCGGAGTAGCGGTCGCTCTTTGTGCGCCCTCCCCCCACACATCTGCCCCTGCATGCACGCCTTCTGATAGAACACAGAAAATAGGCTTTTGACAGAGCAGAAAAGTCGCTAAACAACTTTTTTGAACACACTATCCTCGCTTCATCATTGTTTTTATTATTTATTTTGCCTATCTTTGCATCTATTAAAGAAAGACACAAACTCCTATGGCAGACAACAGAAAGGAATTAGAGAGAACTGAACTCCACAGAACCATCTGGGCAATAGCAGATGAGATGAGAGGCAGTGTGGATGGTTGGGACTTCAAGTCCTACATCCTGGGTATGCTCTTCTACAGATACATCAGTGAGAACATCTCGGGCTATATCAACCGTGGTGAATGGGAAAGTGGCAACACTGACTTCTACTATGCTGAGCTCGGTGACGACATAGCAGTGGATGCAAGGGAAGAAATGGTGGGTGTGAAGGGCTTCTTCATTCTGCCAAGCCAACTCTTCTGCAACGTCTGCAAGCTGTGCGACAAGGATGACAACCTCAACGAGACCCTTGAGCACATCTTCACCGACATCGAGGCTTCAGCCAAGGGAACTGCCAGTGAGGACGACTTCAAGGGCTTGTTTGCAGACCTTGATGTGAACTCCAACAAGCTGGGTGCTACTGTTGTCAAGAGGAATGAGAAACTGGTGAAACTCCTCAGGGGTATTGAACAGATGTCTCTTGGTGACTACCAAGACAACACCATTGATGCCTTTGGTGATGCCTATGAGTATCTGATGGCTATGTATGCCAGCAATGCTGGTAAGAGTGGTGGTGAGTTCTATACTCCACAAGAGGTCTCCGAACTGCTCACCAAGTTGGCTACCCTTGGCAAGACTGAGGTCAATAAGGTCTATGATCCTGCTTGTGGCAGTGGCTCTCTGCTGTTGAAGGCAGCCAAGATACTGGGTAAGGAGCATGTGCGCCAGGGCTTCTATGGTCAGGAAATCAACCTCACCACCTACAACCTTTGCCGCATAAACATGTTTCTCCACGACATTGACTATGATAAGTTTGACATAGCATGCGAGGACACCCTGCTCAGTCCTATGCACTGGGATGATGAGCCATTTGAAGTGATTGTCAGCAACCCACCATACTCTATCAAGTGGAAGGGTGATGATGACATTACCCTGATCAATGACCCAAGATATGCACCTGCTGGTGTGCTGGCTCCCAAGAGTAAGGCTGACTTGGCTTTCATCATGCACGCTCTGGCTTGGTTGGCTACCAATGGCACTGCCTCAATAGTCTGCTTCCCCGGTGTGATGTATAGAGGTGGCGCAGAAAAGAAGATAAGGCAAATGTATGATAGAAATTACAAAACAGCGAAAATGTAATGCATATGTGAGATTGCCTTCGTAAAGTTTGTAGTGAGCAAGATATGCTGTAAAAATTGTCAGTTAATATGTGCAAAATCAAAGAAAATAGATAAATATTATTAAATAAGGTGTTAAATAAAAGCAGAAGTTCGTTTATTTGATGTAAAAGTATTATTTTTGCATTAGCAAAAAGTGTATAAAGCGCACTCCTATAGAGTAACGTAAACTATAAACAAATTGAACTATGGCAATAGCAATAAAAGCAATACCAACATTATATGGTGAG
>JAGHUD010000025.1 GCA_018065005.1 Candidatus Physcousia equi | reverse complement strand
TTGTCCCACATCCCCTTCCCTCGCGTGTATGCGTGTTGTTTGGAATGGTACTTCCCCGTTCCATATTGTTGCCCCACCGCCTGCCTTCGCGTCATTGCTTGTGTTGTGCTTTTCAAATGGCGCTTCCCTTCTTGTTGCCCCACCGCCTGCCTTCGCGTCATTGCTTGTGTTGTGCTTCTCAAAATGGCGCTTCCCTTCTTGTTGCCTCCCCGCCCGACAACGCGGGCTGAAAGCCCAAGGCAAGCGTTCAGCCCAGGGCAGAGCGTAGCGGCGCCCTGGGTTATGACGGAGTAGGCAATACGCCCTGAAAGGGCAAAAGCACGAGTTTCAACCATAAACCATATTTTTTGCCATAATCTTTTGGCAGAATGTCAGAAAGTTGTAACTTTGCACCAGAATAAACCGAAAGACAGATGATAACAGTAGCCAATCCCATTTACGATGCCGTGTTCAAGTATCTTGTCGAGGATGCTCGCGTGGCAAGGACCCTCCTCTCTGCACTACTCAAGAAAGAAGTCGTGGAGGTCGAGTTTCGTCGACACGAATACAGCAACGGAGCGCGCGACAAGATATCCATGTTTCGCATCGACTTTGCCGCACAGGTGCGTCAAGAAGATGGCACCACCAAGCTCGTCCTCATCGAACTGCAGAAGACATGGCTCGAGACAGAAACACTCCGATTCCGTCAGTATCTCGCAACACAGTATGCTTCTGCCGAAAACATACTCAAGGACACCAATTCGGTGGAGTACGGCATACCGATGGTCACCGTATATCTGCTTGGCCACCGCTTAGGCGACATCGACGTGCCCGTCCTCTATGTCAACCACGACTCCTTTGACTACGATGGCAACAAGGTCACGAAGGGCATTCCCGATCCCTTCGTCGAAAGTCTTGTTCATGACAGCATCATCGTGCAGATACCGCTCTTGCACGGACGTGTCAACAACCGTCTCGACGCAGTCTTGAGCGTTTTCGACCAGACGCAAAAAGACCGCAACAACCGCCAGGTGCTCAACATCGATGAGTCCCACTATGATGGTGACGAAGATATGCAGCACCTCCTACGTCGCCTCTTGTCTGCCGCCTCCGACGTCAAGGTGCGTCAGGACATGAACGTCGAAGAAGAGTATTTCTTGGCGATTGAAAACCGCGACACCGCCATCATGATACGCGACGCAAAGATCAAAGAACTTGACTCCGCTTTGGCAGAGAAGGACTCCGCTTTGGCAGAGAAGGACTCCGCCTTGGCAGAGAAAGACTCCGCTTTGGCAGAGAAAGACTCCGCCTTGGCAGAGAAGGACTCCGCTTTGGCAGAGAAAGACTCCGCTTTGGCTGAGAAGGACTCCGCTTTGGCAGAGAAAGAGGCGAAATTGCAGAGGGCAGCGCAGCTGCTCCAGCAAGCAGGCATGTCGGAGCAGGAAGCCGCTGCTGCATTGGGGCTCTGAGCTCCTGTTCGGCTTCGCTTTATGGTGCAAACCGAACGCAAAAAACGCTTCCTACCCACGTTTTTTGTACTTCTTTTCTTTCATTAACACTTTTTTTATAATTTTTTGCCCCTAAGTTTTTGGTGGATAAAAAAAACTTCGTACCTTTGCAAGCGGAGAAATGTCGGTGTATTCTGCCCATGCACACCCAACTCTACACACAAATTAGACTTATTAACCAATTTTAAACTCAATAATCTATGAAGAAACTTTTAATGGCGGCTGCGCTCTTTATGAGTACATTCGCAGCCAAAGCAGATGACGCCATCACGGCAAGTCTGAAAGTGACTTCGGAGAAGGATGCCGCAACCGTGCACGTCAACCTGGACAACACAAGCACTTTTGTCGCTTTCCAATTCGATATCGCTTTCCCCGAGGGAATGACTTTTGATCAAAGTTCAACGACAATTGTAAAATCACAAACTCGTTTGGTTAACGGAGAACATGTAGACTTGTCACAAGTAGGTGGCACAGCAAATGAATCCACAGATTTTAATGTTGTTTACAATTGGATTTCAGACAATAAACTCCGCGTTATAGGTTATAATCTTGGTAATAAGCCAATCATTGGTGAGAAGGGTGCAGAAATCCTTGCAATTAATGTTAAAGCAACTACTGCAACCGCAGAAGTTACTGATTGGTCAGCAAAGTTTGATGCATCTGACTTTGTAACAGAAGCTAATCTCGCAGAGATGACTGTAAATCTCACAAACGCAGAAAATACCGCCAATGGTGAGGCTGCCTCTGAGTGGCAGAAGGGTGACGTCGATCACAATGGCACAATTGATGTCTTTGATATCTCTAAGGTTGTTGAGAAGTCTCTGTTGAAGTCTCCTGCAGATCCTTTCTTTGAATCAGAAGCGGATGTAGACGGCAATGGTAAGATTGATATCTTCGATGTTTCTTGGATTAAAGAAGCAAGTCTTGGAAAGAAGAATAACGACTGAAATATAATATAAAGTATTATGAAGAAATTTTTTCTCCTTGCGTCTTTGGCATTGATGCCTTATGCAAGCATGTTGGCTGAAAATACCGACTTGACAAACTATAACAATGTCATGTATGCTGGTTTTGATCAGATTACGGTAGCTCAGTATGGCTCTACTGCAACGATTGAAGTCTATGCAAATGTAAATGCACCCATAATGGATATGTCCTTTGCATTGCAGCTTCCCGAGGGTGTTACGGCTACAAGTTGGGCTGCAGCTCCATCAATAGCAGATGGCTTTGATGCTGGTAGTAACCTAGAGGTTTCTCCCGTTTTGACAAACTTGGTTCACAAAGGTAACGATCGTATTCCAGCAGGTCAAAATGTTCACTTGGGTACTTTAACCGTTAATATTGCTCCCAACGTAAAGATAGAAGATAAAGAAATTGTCTTTACAGAGGAAAAGATTCAATTAGCAGATGCTCAAGGTAACGCCGGAGAGCAGGTTATTGTAAGTGATAATATCGTTTGTACTCTCTCGGTTCGTCGTGCAGCTGTTGTAACAGACTTGGCAGGATTCACATTGTCTATTGTGCCTAAAGAAATTCGTTCTGGTCTTTATGCAGACGGCGTTCAAACCACGCTTGATGTAATGTATACAGCTGCAACGGATATTGCAAATTTGAGTTTTGATTTGGAACTTCCCAACGAGAACTTCTACAGCCAAGCTTATGATGCCGACAGCAATCCTGTTAACCCTGAGACCAATGCTGAAGCCGTAAACAATACGTCTAAGATAATTACTGCAAACGCAACTGATGATCAACATGTAACAGTTTCTTACGAAGGTGTTAAAACCACTCGTGAAGCAAATAAGCGATATATAAAGCAAACCAACGTTCCAACTAAACTCGCAACTATTTACATTGAATCAGAGGATTTGGAAGATGGTGAGTATGTTTTGAAACTTGACAATATCTCAATTGAGGAGTATATAACGGCTGGTACCGGTACCCTCCACAAAGGTGTGGGTTACTCTACCGTTATCGTAGGAAGCCAAGATAATTATACTAGCGATGACACCCAGCCTATCGTCTATGGTTACATCACTGATGAGGCAGAAACTTTGATTCAATCTAAGTTCCCCAATGCAGAAAGTATAGATATGTCTTCTGCAATTGTATCAAATGAAGAAACAATTGCCAAGTCCGTTCCAGGTGTACTTGTCTACACTCCCAACAAGACTTCTTTGAGCCGTAATGCTGGTATTGGTACAATCTGCGTTCCTTATGAGTTGACAAGCGATAACAGTGTTAAGTATTACACTCTTTCTGCAGCAAACGAGAACGTCTTGACCTTCACAGAACAGAGTACAATTCCTGCCAACACTCCCGCTCTTTATAGTGCAGAAGGCGAAGGATTCACTGCGGCAACAGATGGTTATATGACTTTTGAAACACCAGGCACAGGAGATGAAGTAAATAACCTCACCTTCACTGGTACCTACGAGACCAAGACGATTCAAAACGGTTACTACATAGCAAACGGTAAGTTCTGGGATGCAAATCAGACTCAAGGTGTAACCATTCCTGCCTTCCGTGCTTACTTCGAGGGTAGTGCTGTAGGTATCAAGAGCTTCAACATCGCACTTGACGAGACCACTGGTCTGCGCACCATCTCTGCTGAGCTCACCAACGATCCCAACGAGGCTATCTACGACCTGAGCGGTCGTAAGATCAACCGCACTGCTAAGGGTGTCAACATCGTGAACGGCAAGAAGTACCTGGTTAAATAATCAAGAGTGTAGTAATTGAAGAATCGTAAATGAAAAAGAGATATTCCACTCCCACTGTAGCTGGCTGTCGTCTCTTGGCAAACAAAGAATTGTGCATCAACCTCAGTCCTGGCACTGGCAACAACCCGCCCCTCGTGGCTGATACACGCGAAGAGTCAGAGATGACCAACACAACAGAAAAAGACATCTGGGAGTCAGAATGGTAATAACAAATAAGTTTATGAAAAAGACATATATTACTCCTCTCACTGAGGTCAGCGAACTCTCCATCAAAGCCTCCATGCTCGTCAATATGAGCATCGAAAAGGGTGAATCCGGTCCCAATCAACCCAATGTTGGCGAAGCCAAGGAAGATGCTGACTGGAACATCTGGAATGACTAATCCCTACATTCGCTCCCTCGGAGTGATAAACTAAACAAATGAAACAGCCTCGCAGCTCATTGCTGCGAGGCTGTTCATTTCCTCCACTCGTTCTCCCCACCAAAGCCACCTTATCAAGCCTTCAGCACCTCATCAAGCCTTCAACATCCGGATCACCAGTAGTCTTTCTCCGTCTCCTCCCAGACGGTCGGTTCGCTGTATGGGATGTCGAAATGTGGGAGGCAATAGCCCTCGCGCACGTCACGGACGCCGATGAGGTCTTTGTAGATGTTCAGGTAGCCACGCACGAGGTAGCAACTTCTGTGCTGCTCCGGATGGTTGGCAAGGGAGAGCATGCGCTGCATGGGCGCACTCTTCAGTTCCACTGCCAGGCAACGCGCCCGGTTCTTGCAGTCTTTCTCTGCTGCCAGGAGTACATGGCTTGTGGCGGTGAAGGGCGGATCAAACTGGGCTGGCTGCGATGACGACGACCATTCGCCCACGGCATACCCAACGACATACACCGTGTCGTCTACGAGGCATGCTTCCAAGATTTGTGACACGGTATAGGGCGCCTCCTTCGTGCCCTCGCCGAGCCGGAGCGGGCAGATCATGGTCTCCGTCGTCTCCTCGCTCCTGTCGGGCGCAGGAGTTTCTGTTTCTGTTTTCTCCTTCCCGCCTTCTTTCGTGTTGGCGAGTTCTATCTTCTCGCACGACGTCAGGGCGCCGAGGATGAGGAGCGAAGCGGCTATGGTGCTTCGTGCTGCCATGCGCGCCTCATTCATCCTGTGTGACGCTTTCCTTGAAGTCGCGCAGGGTGTCCATGAAGGTGAATTTATGTTCTCTACTGTCGTACCACATCACGAGGTAGACGATGAGGTCGAAGATGAGCAGGATAAGCAAGATGTTCATAGGGCTTGAGGTTGGGTGTAATGGGTTATGCGTGGAGCAGGGAGGCGTAGAGCCTGAGTGCTTCTTCTATCTCTTTGAACTCAATGTATTCGTTGGTAGTGTGCGAACGCCGACTGTCGCCCGGTCCCATCTTGAAGGAGGGGAAGGGCATGAGCGCCTGGTCGGACAGGGTGGGCGACCCGAAGGGTTGGCGCCCGAGCGCCACGGCGCGGCGTATGAGCGGATGCTCGGCATCGATGCGACTGCTGTTGAGACGGAAGGATCGTGCTTTGACCTCGCTTTTTATATGCGCGCGTACTATATCATATATCTCTTCGTTGCTATAGCATTCGTTGCTCCGCACATCGACGGTGAAGCAGCAACGGTCGGGGATGACGTTGTGCTGCGTGCCTGCCTCGATGATGGTTGTCGTCATCTTGACGGGTCCGAGCATACCTGACGTCTGAGCAAACTGATAGCTCCCGAACCACTGTATGTCGGAGAGGGCGTGCATGATGGCGTTGTCGCCTTCTTCGCGCGCTGCATGACCTGCCTTGCCGTGGGCGACGCAGTCGAGCACCATGAGTCCCTTCTCCGCTATGGCAGGCTGCATACACGTCGGTTCGCCCACAAGGGCAACGACGTCGTGCCAGGGCGCTTCGCTCGTTTCGCTCCCTTCGCTCGTTTCGTTTGTTTCGTTCCCTCCGTTCGTTTCGTTCGTTTCTTTCGTTTCGTTCGTTTGTTTCGTCCATAGCTCTTCGATGAGGGGCAGCACCGACGAGATGCCGTTAGCGCCGCTCACCTCCTCTTCGGCTGAGGCGATGAAGATGAGGTTGTAGGCAGCCGATGCGTCGGCTGTAGCAGCATGTGCCATGGTCCCCGTTTGTCTAGCTGCTTGGGGGCGTAGGGAGAGGTAGGTGGCAAGGAGGGTGACGAGCGAGGCTCCGTCGTCGTTGCTGCCCAGTCCATAGAGGCGTGCATCGCCCTCGTCGTCGTTCACCACGGTGGGGACGTAGGGGTCGAAGGTCCAGTCGGCAACGGGCTTGACGGTGTCGATGTGGGCGTTGAGGATGAGCGTGGGGCGCTGGGGCATGAAGCCTGGCGCCACCTCCCACAGGTTGTTGCCTGTGCGGGTGGGCTCCATGTCTTGCTCGCGCATGTGGGCTTCGAGCAGGTCGGCAGCTGCCGTTTCGTTACGGCTGGGGCTGGGTATGGCGATGAGTCGCTTGAGGAGGTCGATGCAGTCGAGGGCTGTCATTTTCTTGCGGTTGGGTTGCTGTTATGAGCCACTGTGCCCTGCCATTAATGGCAGGGAAGGGGATGGCAGGGCGGGGAT
>JAGHUD010000069.1 GCA_018065005.1 Candidatus Physcousia equi | reverse complement strand
TCATAATTCTCATACTTGCTATAACCTGTCTTGCCTCTCAGTTCTTTATGTTTACTGTATTTCATATTGTCCCTTGTTGTCATAAGAGGTATAGGCATGTGCCTTCTTCCATGATCTAAATTCGTAAACCAACAAGAATTACCTAAACGAGTATAGTTCCCTTTGTAGCCTAAACGTTCCGCTTTTTCTTTATACTCTTGCTTCACTTCAACCCCCTCAGGAACTTCAAATACCATGTCTTCGGAGAAATTAGTAGCTCCCAGCCAAACTCGATTTCTCTTTATATAAGGGAAAACCTCACTGTATGTTATTGCATTCTGATTACCAATTACTAAAAACAATTTGTTCCCATTCATTATCCAAGCAAAAAAATCCTTGAATTTAGAAAAAGGAGGATTAGTCACAATGATATCGGCTTCATCTCTCAATTCGGTTATTTCCATACTTCGGTAATCGCCATTACCTTCAAGACATTCGTAATGAATTTTTCCTGGCTTGACTTTTCCTATGTCTTCTTTCTCCATCACGAATTTCTTCGCGGGCTCGCCATTTAACTCAATACATGTACTTATCAGTTTTTTCAAACCTAGAGATTCGAAGTTTAAGATGAAATAATGGGTAAAGTGGCTCCATTCCGGATCGTCACAAGGAAGTAGAACAACTTTATCCTTAAACGTACAAGGATCATACTCGAGATATGCATTTATCTCCTTCTCGATATAATGGAATTGAGTGTAGAACTCATCGTTCTTAACACTTCTTGCTTTTGCGAGGTGTTTATTTGCCATAATGATTGATAGGTATAAGGTATTACAATGCTATCAATCACGCCGAAGCATAAAGAAAAGGGATATGAACCTTTCTCCTTATGCGTTTAGCTGAGAGGCGTGCCTAGGATAATGGAACCTCTGTCACCAACAAGAATACGAGTTCATACCCCCGAAGGGATATGAAGCTAACGTATTATTATGGTGACAAAAGATACCACCTCCAAAGAAGGCAGAATCTTCACATCAGTATTATTTCTGTGTGTTTATTCCCGCACCGAAGTGCATTCAAAGTTGTTTCCTAGACACCTTTGCTAAACGCGAAATAATAGCTTTGCTTCAATATGTTGTTAATATGTTACTATTTCTGTACTTTCTGTTTCGTTTTGCCGCAGCTTCAGCCTTGGCGGTTATGTTTGGATTTATTTGTTTGACGTTATGTTATTTCTTTCTATATTCTATCATCAGTTCGTCTGCCAGGTAGTAGTCGCTGAGGCAATGCATGTCGGAGATGCCCTGGCTGATAAGTTCATAGGTATTGGACTCGTAGAAGAACGTGAGTGCGTCTTGGAGCGGTAAGCTTGCAAGCTCTGCAAATTGCTCTACTATGCGACCATGCTTCATGCGGGTGCCTGCGGTTCTCATTTGCATCCGTTGGGAATACCGAGAGGACTTAGCAGAGGAAGTATAGAATTTTGCCGATAAATCTTTTGTTTGTTTATATGAGTGCTGCGTTTTGTTATTCGCAGCTTTGCTGCAAAGATAATGATTTTCCTGCAAATATCAAACGATTAGTTAGAATAAAACGCTGATAAAACGAGTTTTTTTAAACATAATACCACAAAATGGTGGGGCGGAGTGACGAATGTTTTATCAAAAGAGGATGGCGTCGATGTCATCGAGGCATACAACACCGCCCTTGGCAAACTCAAGTCAGCCATGGATGATATCGACGCTATCCGTGACGCCATCTCCGATGCCGCCGACGATGTGCGTGGCATAGCCGACGAGGAGCAGGAACACTAAGACAACATGCCGGAGAACCTCCAATACTCCGAGCGTGCCGAGGAGTTCGAGCAGAACGCCGACACCCTTGAGGAGTTCCGTGATGCCCTCGAAGGCATCATCCTCCCCGACATCAGCGACCTCGATGACATCGAGCTTCCCGACCCCGATGACCTCGACTCAGCCATAGAGAATATTGACCAGATATGTTAACTTCGTTCTTCCTCGGGGACGGGTCAGTGGACGTGGGATTACTGCCAGCTACCCCGTCCCCATGGAAGATTCTGCCCACCCGAGATAGCAAAACACCTACCAAGCGGAAGAAAACCACCCAAAATGTTGCACGATACGGAAACTTTTACTATATTTGCACCATGAAACGAGTCATCACCACAGGACACTTTAAGGAATTCCTTCAGTCAGTCAACGAACGTGATCGAAAGAAGGTGCTCCGGCACATCGACAACTTGGCTGACACAGGAATCGACGATATCAAGCATTTGCGCGAACAGATATATGAGCTTCGCGTACACTGCGGACAGTCATCTTACCGTGTGCTATTCTTCTATGACAGAGGCAATATCATCGTACTTGTATGCGGATTTGCGAAGAAGACCCAAAAGACACCTCCTTCCATCATTACAAAAGCAATTAAAATAAGAAAGGAATACTATGACAACATTCAGTAGCTTCAATGAAGAACTCGATGCCGTACTTGGCGCAGAGGGAACACCAGAGCGAGAGGCTAATCGGCAGCTTGCCATGCAGGAATACGTCAGCGACACACTGCTCCAGGCACGCCGTCAGAGCGGCATGTCACAGCAACAGCTCGCCGACAAGGTAGGAACCACCAAGGCATACATCTCCAAGATTGAGAACGGCCGCGTCAACCCATCAGCCGCCGTCTATCTCTCACTCATGGCAGCCGTCGGCTACACCATGCAACTAACCGTCTGACCACCATCACTCTCGATATGCAACACCCAAGGCAGCCCACCCGGCTGCCTTCATCATACCATCTAACAACAGACTGCCAACGACCCTGCTTGCTGTCCCCTCGCCATAAAGGGAGAGGGTTAGGGAGAGGGCCTCCAAGTTATGACAGCTACACTAATCACTCTCGCCATCGGCATCCTGCTGGGTGCCGTGGCGGCATTCCTTATCATTGACAGTCGTTTGAGAAATAAGTACGAATGACAGTACAGAGAAGAATACCACAAGAAGTGGTGCGACTTCGTTGGAGATGTCAAGACCTACTCTGCCGAACGCAACTGCGAGATAGCAGCCAGAGAGATGCGTCTGTTCATTGCCAATAAGCGACGTTTTGCCATGGAGCCTGCATACTACGCAGACCATATCCTGCAGACGCATCGTTTCGCATGGGATGCCTTCGTACGTCTTTGTCACTCATGCGGCATAGCCATACGCCTTGAGCAGGTTAGCAGTAACGACATCGAGCTCAACCCAAAGAAAGGAAATACGCACTGCGAACGACTCTACAAGAACCGCTACGACTCCACGTTCCATGCCATCACGGGTTATCACTACGATGAGTACGACGAAGAATTGTGTGGTCTCGACGTGCAGTTGTAGTGATTACTTATGCTTACGCATCTTCTGATTGGCTTCCTCGATAGCCTTGGCCTCCTTGGTCATGCTGTTGAGGATGCTGAAGATGAACACCGCGTTGGAATCGTACACCTTCTGGTGCTCCGTGAATCCCTGCCATTTCATCACGGCATTCATGGTGCTCACCTCGCTCACTGGAGGGATGGTGTCCGGACCCTCGGCATACTACAGTCCAGTGAGGTAGAGCCAGATGTTCAGGTTGCGCGCAGCCGTCTGACCGGCATACTCGTCCATCAGTCGATGAACCTCGCGCACCTGCTCCATCGACAGAACGTCCCAAGAAGTTAGTGTTTGTTGTTGCATCATACTTAATAGCATTTATTTCTTCATAGCAAATACGATAGGAAAGCATAGATATAAAACTATGTATATAACGTTTATATTAAAAATAACCACACATAAGTTCCGCAATCCAAGAACTTTAATAACTTTGAACTATAACAGTATTTCGATTATACCGACTTGAACCGTTTGCAAAGACACAGTTGGAATTACTAAAAGCCAGAAACACCAAGCAGTGATCACTGTCTTGCATTTCAAATTAGTGGGAGCTGCTCTGCTGCAGGAGCCGAGGGAAGAAAAAAAAGCTACCGTTGCGGATGGCTGTCCGAACGGTAGCTGTTGTCTGTTTGTGTGTACGTTTAATTAGAGGCTGTCGCCAAAGTCTTGCTTGAACTTCTCGACGAGCTGTTCCTGCCAGTTGCCAATCTCCTTCATGCGGCCGAAGAAGAAGCGAAGCACTTCAGGCTCTTCGGTCCATTCGAGACCGCCGATGAGGTTGCGGTTATCCCATAGCCACTTAACGCGGTCGGCACAATATTTGATTTGCGAGAGGGTGAAGACACGGCGAGGACATGCTAGACGCTGCAACTCGAGCTCGGCATAGCGCTCGGTTCCGTCGGGCTCACGCTGTTCAGACACGGTGCCTCGCTCCATGCCGCGAATGCCGGAGATGATGTAAAGAGCACAACCCACTGCTGCTGCGGGATACTGGTTGTGGGGCATGTCGGGCACAAAGGCACCTGCATTGAGGTGGCAGCCCAGACCGCCAGCGGGCAGGATGACGGGCACTCCGTATTCGTCGAGCTCCTTGGCGAGTGCTTCGATGAACATGGGGCCCTGGCTGATGTAGTCCATATCCATAGACTCGTAGAGACCCTGTGCCATAGCCTCCATGGTGCGCACGTCGATGCCGCCATAGGTCAGGAAGCCTTCGTAGAGGGGGATGAAGGGTTGGAGCATCTTGGTCCACTTGGGATCCTTAGAGCAGATGATGCCACCCTTGGAGAAGCTGAGCTTACGCGCAGAGAAGTAGATGATGTCGAAGTGGTCGGCGAGAAGGTGATAGATGTCCTTCACGTCCATGTACTTGCAACGCGCTTCGCGTGTCTTCATGAAGTAGATATTGTCTTGCAGCAAAGAGGCATCGAGGATGGAGAGGCAACCCGTTTCGTGACAGATGTCGGTGACGGCAAGCATATTCTCAAGACTCACTGGCTGACCACCAATCAAGTTGGTGCCGGCTTCGACGCGCACGTATGCTACGTTGTCCTTGCCAATCTCGGTGATGCGCTTGCGGAGCAGGTCGAGGTCATAGTCGCCCTTAAAGGGATCGGTGGACTGTGGGATGAGACCCTTGGGCTGGATGAGCTCCTCTACGGTCGAACCTACGCGAGTGGCATGTGCCTTGGTGGTGGTGAAGTGGAAGTTCATGAGCGCTACCTTGCCGGGTGCGCAGAAAGCCTCTGCAAGGATGTTTTCGCAGGCACGACCCTGGTGGGTGGGCAACACGTTTTCGCAGCCGAAGAGTTCCTTGACAGCGTCCTTAACGCGATTGAAGGTTTCGCAACCAGCATAGGCGTCGTCTGCCTTCATCATGGCGGCGAACTGGAGGTCGGACATGGCATTAACACCTGAGTCGGTGAGCATGTCGAGATAGACATCTTTGTTCTGAAGCAGGAAGGTGTTGTTGCCTGCCTCCTGCATACGATGCAGACGTTCGTCTACGGGGAGAAGATTCAGTTTCTGAACCATGCGCACTTTGTGCATTTCCAAAGGCACCTGGTTCTCGCTTTTGTAGAATTTTACAGCCATTGTGTTCTGTGTTGTTTTGATTAGTTAGTATATGATATCAGTCATTTCCCTGCTTTGATGCCTACATCATGAGGCATTTCGTTTGCAAATATAAGCATAAATTTTGAACATGCAGACAAAAAACAACATTTTTTCGGTATTTCAGCCATATTTTATAACAATATGTCTGAACTGCAGCCCTTCCTCAGCAAGTGAACAACCATACCCCTTGCAGCGGACTTTCTTGTTTTCCTTCCATGCATGAGGACGATGAAAGATATGTATACGAAGAAACGCTGAATGGCCATGCAGCCACTCAGCGTTTCTTCTATAAGCGTTATACTATTGAACGTTGTTTGCGTTGAGCAATTTCTTGATGAGCTCGGTGATGTCCTTGATGCTGATCTTCTTGTTAGTGTCTACGTCGGGCCAAATGGTGGGCTCAGCTGTGTTGAGGTGCTTGACCAGATCTTCCACATCCTTCACATCGATCTTTCCGTCGGCATTGACGTCACCATCCACAGGGAAGATGCGCGTGAGGGCAAATGTCGAACCACCATCCTTGCTGTAGCGGCCAAGTTCGTAGTTACCATTGAGGTATTTATTGCCCCCCGTGACTGCGGTATCTACAATTGAGAACTGACCATCTTTTGACTGGTAGCCTGCTTCGAGCGCGAAGCTTGTATTAAGGCCCTGTGTCGTCATTTTGCATGGTGTGGTATTCTGGAGTGCCATTTCATTGCCTGCTAATTTGTTGAAAAGTTTGAAACCTGTGAAAGGATTACCTACGATGGTCCACAGATACTTGTCCTGTGTGGGATCATTAACCACACCATCAACGGCCTTTACGTTGGGAGTCAGAGCTGCGTCGTAGAAAAGGCTGTTGTTCTTGCCTTGAGGATTGACGCGGAGCTGATACCAGCCCGTTGCGGTTTCTATGCTCTCCTCATGCTTAAAGGGAAGGTTCCACTCCACATTGACCACCACAACCGTGTCAGCCTGCTCGACATTGCCACTGGGCTTGGCGGGAATGGTGAGACCGAAAGGCTGTTGGTTGTAGTCGGGATAGGGTTTGCCGACAACAATATCGTGCTGCTCGCTGTGAAGTTCCTTACCCTCAAACTTGAACTGATAAGTAAGTCCATTCTCGATAACTTCTTCTGGCTTTGGTTCGGAAGAGACATAAGCCTCGGTAGTACGCAACTTGAGGACATAGGTCTCATAGCGCTCGAGTGCGGGAATTTGAATCAGACTGCCTGCTTCTACCTCACCGACAGTGCCTGCCCATACGTCTTTAGTATAGAGCTTGTCTGTGCTCTTAAAATAGATCTGAGTAGGATCGATGGTGCGAGCCTGCATGTTTGCGCCGCCACGATTGAAGACAGCAAGCGCTTTCTCTCCGTCCTTAAGGTCCTTGATGTAGACATCATAACCTGTCGTATCGTTATCAACAGACTGGCTGAGTTCTTGAAGCCATTCTGCTTGCTGACCGAGCTCGTCTTGACTGATGCTGATGATGTCCTTATTCTTAAGGATGGAGAGGTCGTAGTCTGTTACAAGGGGAGTGGGGAGTGTCTGACGATAGTAGTTCACAGGCGTCTCTCGCACGTCGGCTGTGATGGCAAGAGGTGATGAAAGCATACACCAAAGTGACATTTGCGAACGAGCTTGCTGCGGGGTAAATTCCTTAATGTGACCGCCATTGCCGGGCTGATCGGGAACATAATTTGAAGGACCGCCGTAGCCGTGGATACCAATACACATCATGTCGAGGTCGTTGAAACGGTTCACACCAGCGTACATCCACACCTTCTTGGTCTTGTCAACGCCGTCAACAACACCGATAAGGTTTGCGTTGCCGCTGCTATTGCCAATCCAACACTCACGGGCATCTTGCGTAGCTCGCCAACTATCGGCACCAGCCTCAGCTGCCCATTCCCAGGGCTTCTCGCCACCCCATTCACAAGCATTGAATGCAAAGGGTATGTAGTTTGTGGGGTTAGCTGCCTTGCGCTTAGCGTTAAGCAAACGAATGGCTTCTCCCATCTGCTGATAAGAAACTTTTCGTCCTGCTTCGCTGGCACAGAAGTCATACTTGAGGAAGTCAGCACCGCAGTCATCGAAGAGCTGCACGTGTTGCGTCTCATAGTTATAGCTACCGGGCTGGAAACCACCACAGGTAGATTTTCCAGCATCCGAATAGAGACCCAAGCGAATACCCTTGCTGTTGAGCGAAGTGGCAAAAGACTTCATGTTGGGGAACTTAGTTGCATCCACTTTGAGGTTTTCTTTATCGGTGTGTGGGGTCTGGTTGGATGTTCCCCAACCGTCGTCTAACACAAGATACTTATAACCCGCTTCAACAAGGCCTTTGCTGACCATACCGTCTGCGATAGCGCTCATGCGTTCCTCATTGATATTCTCTGCAAACCAGTTCCATGACAACCAACCCATGAACGGAGTGGCAGATGGAAGTTTTGAACTTACAGTGAGGGTGATGGTGGCTGCGGTCTCGTCGCTGAGCATAGCTTTGTAGGTATAGACACCCTCTTCTGTGGGCGCATGACCTGTGACGTACTTGTAGCGGTTGCCCACTGACACTCGGTCGTCACGCAGTTCGAAGTCGCTGTTTACGTCTTCTCCATCCTTGGTGAGAGAGGTTATGCTGCGCACCTCGACGTTTGGTTCGGGGATGAGCTTGTGGATATACTGTGCTCCGGGGAGAGCGAACATATAGGTGGCACACTTAAGTGAGCCCTTTTCGGGATCTTCGAGTGTCCAGCTGCTGTTGTTGTCCCCCGTATTGTAGAGGTTCAAGACGTTGCTATCGCCACCGCCACAAAAGTTCCATGCGTTGGCTCCGTTTCCTGTGGCAGGATAGATGTCAACGGTCTCACCACTGTAGCTCTCCTTGCGTATCTTCCATGTAGCACCTCCATTGGCGGGTACGTCTGTCAGCTCGCCAAATCGAACAGCACTGCTGCTGGTGGCAGTCTGAGCATTCGTAGAAGTAGTCTGGGTGTAGTAAAGATACTTGCCGTTGGTTACATTATATATATAATATTGGCCTACTTCCGTAGCATGTTCTACAAAGATGAACTTATCACCCTCTACCTTGTTCTTTGTTGAATTTATGTTGCTATCGGTGATCTTGGGGTAGCGACCTGCCTTGTCCTTGATGCGATAGAGATACTGCTTAGCAGCATCCACAGAAGCCGTGGGCTGGAAAGCCTGAACGAAGTTGACGGTGATCTGGAAATGAATGTTGTCGACGATAACCTTATAGTCATTTCCACCGCCGCAGGTCACCGTAATGTCATTCTGGGTAAGCAGTCCGTTGAGGTTTGCACTTGGAATAGTTGTTTCGCCCTGAGCGTTGATGCCAGAATAGTTCTGACCATTAACGGTGATGAAGGACGATGAGGGCATGCCATCTGAGAAGACGGTGTAGTCTGGCATCGTGGTATAGGTGACATTTATGTCGTTACCTGAGATGCTGACTGTGGGATAGCAACCTTGCGCTGCTGCGGGTGAGAAAGCACTGGCGGCAGGTGCACCAAAGCCCACAAAGGTTTCGTTATCGCTGTATGCCTTGCCAGAATAGGTCACAGTGGGCTGTGTGCCTGTGTAGCCTTCGGGCATATTTATGTGAATGGTGTAGGTTTGTTTCGTGCCGAAATAACGAGCATATTGCCAAATGGAACCAGCATCGTCACCCTTATAGGAGCAGACGATACGGCCTTGATAGTCGTTCCAACTGTCATAGGTTTGGCTCATCGTGGGATTCTTGCAGATGACATATCCTGTCTTGTTGTTGGTGTGCGGAATGAGGTACCATACCTGAGAGGCTGTGGCTGAATAGGTGGCCTGTCCGGTGTTGCCATTGGCATGATTAACGAGGTACTTGCCTACATATTCATTAAAGATATAGCAGGGGATAACACCTTCGTTCAGGTTGGATGCTGCAGCAGAGGTCGCATCTTCGAAGCGCCAAATTGAGCCTGCGCTGATGGCACTCACCTCATTGATACTTGCACCCTCAGTTTGGTTGTCTGCATACTTATTCTGGCGGAGGTTTTTCAAGGTGTAGTACTTCGGTGCGTCGGCTGTGGAGTAGATGCTTGGGTCAAAGTCAATCTCAACGAAGGTCCACGCGCTGCCTTTATCCTGGGTGCCATTCTGTCGCCATAAACCCAGTCGGTTGTGGGTGTTGTTTGGCAAACCGCCATACCAATTGACATATCTCTCTGCGGTGTTATTGGCGTTGTAGGGCTGAATCTCGTAGAATTGTATGCCATCAGCTGTGGCATTGTTAAACTTCCAAGCACGGCGATCAGCTTCGGCAGTTACATTAACCGAAAAATCACGTTTATCGCCAATATTCGAAGGCACGTAGCTTACATACTCTTTATTTTCGAGGTTGTAAATGTAGTAATCACCTTCGTTCTCACCATTGAGAAGTACGAAACTGCCGGCTTCTGCTTCAGAAACGGGGGCACCCGTGTTGCTCCAATACTTGTCGGTATTTTGTCGTGCACAATGCACACGATACACGTGTTCGGGCTTGTCCGTCTGCGTAGATGGCTGAACGATATCTGCAGACGCCTCGCTGCTCCATCCTGCGATGACAAGCAGTGCGATGAGTGTTGTTTTGATTTGATTCATTGAAAAAAGGGGGGGGTAGTTAATGTTTCTATTGCGAAAAGTTTGTCCTTTGCTTTCGACTGCAAAGGACAAACCAATGAGAGTTCTCTTTAGAAGATAACCTTCTTGCCAGCCTGCAGATAGATAGAGCCTTTGGTGGGCTCTGTCACCTTTCTGCCTTGGAGGTCAAAGATGTTCGTTGTAGCGGTCTGCATTGCAGGAGCTTCGACAACTTGAATGGCTGTAGACTCGTTGTAGCTCTTCGTAGTGCGCAGTTTGAACACACAAGTCTGGTAGGGCTTGAGGGCTGGAATCTGGATGTTGCTGCCAGCAGCTATGCTGCCTGTGGCACCGGTCCACACGTTCTTGAAATAGATGGTCTCGCCAGAGCCGAGATAGACAGATGCGGGAGCTATGGTGCGTGCCGGGAGCTGCGAAGAACCACGGTTGAAGACAGCCAAAGCCTTTTCTCCATCCTTGAGGTCCTTGACGTAGACATCGAAGCCAGAGGGATCGTTGTCGGTGGACTGGCTCAGCGTTGCGAGGTACTCAGCCTGTTGTCCCAGCTCATCCTGGCTAATGCTGATGATGTCTGCATTGGTGAGGATGTCGAGGTCAGTTTGGCTGACGAGGTTGGCAGGGAGCGTCTGTCCGTAGTAGTTTTCGGGCTTCTTGCGCACGTCGGCTGTGATGGCAAGGGGTGAAGCGAGCATGCTCCAAATAGACATCTGCGAGCGAGCCTGCTCTTCGGTGAAGCCCTCAATCTTGCCACCATTGGCGCGGTGTGAAGGAATATGGTTGGAGGGACCTCCATAGCCGTGAATGCCAATACACATCATGTCGAGGTCATTGAAACGATTCACACCTGCCCACATCCAGAGATACTTGACGCGGTCTACACCGTCGATGACACCGATGAGGTTGCTGACGTTGCCCATCCAGCACTCGCGTGCATCCTGGGTGGAGCGCCAGCTGTCGGCTCCTGCCTCAGCTGCCCATTTCCAGGGCTGATTGCTGCCCCATTCGCAAGCATTCAATGAGAAGGGTACATAGCCTTCAGGGTCGGCAGCCTTGCGCTTGGCGTTGAGCAGGCGTATGGCGTCACCCATCTGCTGGTAAGAAATCTTGGCACCAGCCTGGTTGTTGCAGAAGTCGTATTTAAGGAAGTCGGCACCACAGTCGGCAAAGAGTTGCATGTGCTGTGTTTCGAAGTTATAGCTACCCGGTTGGAAACCACCACAAGTCTTGCTTCCCGCATCTGAGTAGAGACCGAGTCGAATGCCCTTCTCGTTGAGCGAAGTGGCAAAAGCCTTCATATCGGCAAACTTAGCCGTATTGACGCGGAGGTTCTCCTTGTCGGTGTGATTGTTGTTGTCGGAGGTGCCCCATCCGTCGTCGAGGACGAGATACTTGTAGCCCGCTGCTACTAGACCTTTGTCCACCATACCTTGTGCAATGTCGGTCATGCGCTGCGTGTTGATGTTCTCGGCAAACCAATTCCAGGAGAGCCAGCCCATCATAGGTGTGGGAGAAGCGAGCTTCTTGCTCACTGTAATGCTGATAGTGGCTATAGTTTCATCGCTGAGCATAGCCTTGTAGCTGTAGACACCTTCATCGTTGGGCATAGTGCCAGTGACATACTTATAGTTGTTGCCTATGCCCACACGGTCGTCATGCAGGGTGAGTGTAGCCACCTCACGTCCGTCTTTGTCGAGGAGAGGTGTAATGCTGAGCACTGTAGTGTTGGCTTCGGGTAATAACTTGTGCATGTACTGTGCTCCGGGCAATGCAAACATATAGGTAGCACAAGCCAGGGAGCCCTTGTCGGGGTCTTCGAGTGTCCAGCTGCTGTTGCCATCACCCGCAGGATACAGATTGAGCGCATAGCTATCGCCGCCGCGGAAGTTCCACGACTCGCTGCCGCTGCCTTTTGCAGGGAAGATGTCGACGGTTTCTCCGCCATAGCTCTCTTTGCGAATCTTCCAAGTGGCACCACCGTTGTCAGGCACAGAGGCGAGATCAGCAGCACACTTGATGGCGCTCGAAGCCGAACTGCTGGCATTTGCGGTTCCTGTGGTTTGCGTGTAGTAGAGGTATTTCTTGGCTGTTGCATCATATATATAATACTCACCCACTTCGTCGGCTTCTACGAAGACAAACTTGTCGCCGACGCTCTTTGTCTTTGTGGCAAGGATGTTGGTCACGCTGATGCGAGGATAGCGACCTGCAGAATCCTTGATGCGATAGAAGTTTTGCTTTTCGGCATCTACGGATGCGGTAGGCAGGAATACCTGGGTGAAGTTTACCGTGATCTGTGCGTTGAGATTGTCCACGATGATCTTATAGTCATAACCACCGCCGCAGGTGGCAGTGACGTCGGTTGTTGAGGGCAATCCGGTGAACTTAGAACCATCCACCGTCGTTTCCCCTTGTGCATTCACGTTGCGATACTGTTCGCCCGCAATGGTGATGTAAGCAGACTCGGGCATACCATCGGAATAAACCGTATAAGTGGGAACTTGCGCGTAGCTGATAACGATATCTGTGTTGTTGATGCTCACCGTTGGGTAATATCCTTTGATGCCGGATGCGGTGAAGGCAGCGGGAGCAGGTGCAGCAAAGCCGACAAAGGTATCTGCATTCTTGTATGTCTTGCCAGCATACGCCACTGTGGGAGCTTCGCCGGTATAGCCGTCGGGTGTGTTGAGTCGGATGGTGTATGTGTTTTTCGTACCGAAGTAACGCACATACTGCCAAATGGAACCGGCATCGTCACCTTTGTAGGCACATACGAATTTGCCAGAATTGTCGTTCCAGCAGTCGTTCTGTGCGCTCATTGTTGCATTCTTGCTGATGACGAATCCCGTCTTATTGTCTTTGGTGTGGGGAATAAGGTACCAAACCTGCGAGGGAGCTGCAGCATACTGTGCGTTGCCACCGTTCGTGGTGGTTGAGTGGCTCGTCAGATACTTGCCTACATATTCATTATATATATAGCAGGGAATGGTTCCTTCTGCCATATTAGCGGCAGCTTGGGATGTTGCATCTTCAAATCGCCAAATAGAACCAGCGCTCATGTTAGCCTCCTCAGTGATGGTTGCCCCTTCTGTTTGGCTATCGGCATATTTGTTCTGACGCAGATTCTTCAGCATGTAGTATTTGGGGGCCTCTGCTGTCGAGTAGATGCTGGGATCGAAATCAACTTCTTCAAATGCCCATGAGCTACCTTTATCCTGTGTTCCATCCTGTTCCCAAAGTCCAAGCCCGTTGTGTGTGCCTGAAATACCTTGATACCAGTTGACATACTTCTCAGCGGTGCCACTACCGTTATAGGGCTGAATTTGATAGAATTGAATGTTGTCAGCTTTGGCAGATGTGAACTTCCAAGGTTGGGGATTGGCTGCCACGTTGACGGAGAAGTTGCGTTTGTTGCCCACATTGGAAGGCGTGTAGCTGATGTATTCGCGATTGTCAACATTGAAGATGTAGTAATCACCTTCTCTCTCCGCAGCGACTAAGGCAAAGTTACCAGCCTCTGCTTCGTCGACTGGTGCTCCTGTTTTGCTCCAAAACTTTGTTTGGTTCTGTCGTGCACAACGCACACGGTAGACATGTTCAGGTTTCTGCGTGTTGCTGGAAAGTTGAATTTCCTCGGCACACAAACGGCTGCTCCAACCCGTCAAGATTGTGAACAGCAAAAGGGCTAAAGAAGCGACTTTTTGCATTTTGATTTTGTATTTAGTTTTGTAGGTTTAGAAAAAATACATGTATTGCGGTACAAAATTACTTTAAATTCTTTAAGATACCAAAAAATCGGGGGGGGTAATTAACACTTTTTTTCAAAAAAAATCGAAATAAGGTGGTAATCATGACGCTTGCGCCGAATTATCGCAAGGAGGAAGGCTCATCTTTGAGACTTATCTTATTGATGATCGACAGACTTGCAGCGCTGCGCATTCATTCTTTACGCCTCCATCTAAAGATGGCGACTTTTCATCATACAGGCAAGCCCCGTTGTCAATATTTTTAGACGAACGGATGACGTTGAGAGGTTTCGTTTGCGTAGGCACCTCATATTGGTTTTATGTAATTCGAGGTACTTAATTGTTGTTAGATTAAATCTTTTTGACTAACTTTGCACACATTTTCCGATCAAAAGGATGCGGAGAAGCAGCCATGGGAACGTTCCCTACAAAAAAATAAGCAAAGAATCAAGAGAAACGATGTTAGGAACCATCATCAACACCACAACCATCGTGGTAGGCAGTGCCTTCGGATCCTTGTTGGGCGCAGGCATCAAGGAGAAGTACCAGACTACGCTTTTCAATGCGTTGGGTCTGGCGTGTTTGGCCTTAGGCATGAATGCTTGTTTGCACAACATGGGTCAAAGCGAATACCCGGTGCTTTTCATTGCCAGCCTTGCGCTGGGCGGTGTGGTAGGCACGAAGCTCGACTTGCAGGGAAGACTCGATCGCCTCAACAGCCGATTCAACGCCAAAGGTGGTAAGCAAAAGAATGGGTTGGAGGGTCTTGTCACAGGGCTTCTTCTTTACTGCATCGGCACCTTTTCCATCGTCGGCCCCGTCCTCTCAGCCCTCTCCCCATCTCAGGGTTGGGCATTCGATGAGCCTGGCAACACCTATCTCTACACGAATGCAACGCTCGACCTCGTCACTTCAGCAGTTCTGGCAGCCTCCTATGGTTGGATTATGCTGTTGGCAGCCCCCATCTTGTTTGTGTGGCAAGGCATGTTCTATGCCATCGGCTACTGGTGTGGAGAAGGCATGCCCATGCCCATGCGTATCGAACTGAGCATTGTGGGCGGTGTGCTCATCCTAAGTTCGGGACTTGGCATATTGGGCATCAAGGACTGCAAGACGGTCAATCTCTTGCCGAGTCTTCTGGTGCCCGTCATCTTCTACCTATTGAAGGGTTGACCCATTGCGACAGCGCAGTTTACTCAGGCAGTGGTGTCATAGTCAGTGCGCAAGTGGGTGACAGAACTGCACCATAGCTCGAAGAAGGAAAGACAAAACAACAAAATAGATATGGAAAACGGATACGTACAAAAGAAGTTTGAAGGCAGCGTGAAGCGCTATGTGCAAACCCTCGAACTAAAGAGCAATGAAGAGGCACGCAAAGAATACATCAAGTGGCACTCTGCCGAACACAATTGGAAGGAGATACGCGACGGCATCCGTGCAGTAGGCATCCTCGAAATGGAGATCTACATCGTGGGCAACCGCTTGGTGATGATTGTGGATGCACCTGCCGACTTCAACTGGGAAGAATCGATGCAACGTCTCGCCACCCTACCCCGTCAAGCGGAGTGGGAAGCCTTTGTGAGCCAGTTTCAGGGTTGTTCGGCAGAAGCTACGAGCGACGAGAAATGGCAGATGATGGAACGCATGTTCTACCTCTACGACTGATTGAACTGCGCTTCACCAGTTCTCTCTCTCGCCCCTGCGACGGACGGGAACAAACGAACTGCTACACGAGCGAAAGCGTGTAGCAGTTCGTTTCTTTTTGTCGAAAGCCCAGCGATCGATACAGTTCATTGGCAGCTATGCGTGCTGGGCGTGAGGTGAGATGAAGGTCGATGGGCGCCCATTGCTGTGCTTGGTTGATGAGGTGCTGCACAATCCATCTGCCGAGGTGCTTGCCTCGGAAATCAGAGTGTACCACCACATCTTCGATAGAAGCTTTTCTGCCGGTGGGCGAGCAGAAGACACACAGGGTGGCGCAGGCAATGATGCGCACTCCCTGACGCACGACATAGAGATGGGCATTGGGATCGTCAATCACCGCCTGAAGATGGGCAGTTGTCAGTTGGCAACGTGCTGAGAGTTGGCACATCAAATTGCTCAGATCCGCAAACTCTTCTGAACTGAAGTCTTGCAAGCGCTCGAGGGAGCATTGCAGGGTATCTATTGTTTTTGTCATAATCAATCGGAGCATGATTTGTTGCATAGGTGCAGGTACTCCTTCATCCGTTCGACGGGATTTGGGTGCTGCCAGATGTCGCCAAGTACGGCAACACCCCTGAAGCCTGTCTCTTGAAGAGCAGGAACACGTTCTGGGGTGACGCCTCCCAGGGCAAACACCTTGTCGAAGAAAGGCATTTCTTCTTGTACCCCTTTGAGTTGTTCTAGGCTAAACTGGGCAGCATAGCCTTGCTTGGAGATACTGTTGAAGATAGGACTCAGGAAGGCATAGGCGCAGTCTTGAGATAGCGTGCGCAGTTCGTCAAGTGAGTGACAGGAACGCGACAGCAGCACCCCCTTGTTGGCGTCCCATGTTTCGGGCGGTTGAGGATTGCGCGCATTGAGATGTATGCCGCCAAGCAACCATTTGTCCACAAGCGCATGATGGTCGTGCAAGGCGATGCTGCGTCTAAAGCATGGTTCAATCTGTTGCAACCAGCGCTCCATGTCCTCAGGCGTTGCATCTGGTTTGCGCAGGTGCAACCGCTGAAGTCCCTGCTCGAAAAGCGAGTTGACGAGTTCGGTTTCTCGGGGAAAGAAGTCTGGTCGCGTGATGACAATCAACTGCATATCATGAGGTGATTTGAAGGAGAACGGAGAAACATCAGCTGACTCTTGGCTGCGTAGAACGGAAGAGGTCGAACGAAGCATCCCAATCCTTCCAGACGGGTTCGCGGCCCAGCGCCTTCAGTTGTTGGTTGATTTCCTGGGCTGTTCTTTCGTCTGAAACGGTGAATTGTTCGAGTGCCTGAGGATAAGTGTAGTAGCCGCCCGGATTCACCTTCGAGGCTGCCGACATGGTGGTGACGCCCAACGTCGCCATGTTGTCGCGGATGTATGCCGGTTCGCGTGTCGAATAGGAGATGTCCACATCGTGATCGAAGATGCGCATGGCAAAGGTAGCTTGTGCCAACTCACGGTCTGTCATATAGCAGTTGGGGTGGAAGCCCTCGTTTTGTGCGGGGCGCATACGGGGAAAGTTCACCGAATACTTCGTGCGCCAATAGTGTTTCTGCAGATAGCGCAGATGGCGTGCCATCATCACCACATCGGTGCGCCATTCCTTTTCGAGACCAATGAGCACGCCCATACCGATGCTGTGCACACCAGCCTGCCCCATTCGGTCGAAACCGTCGCAGCGCCATTCGAAACGTGACTTCATACCTCGTGGGTGGTAGTTTTGGTAGTTTTCGTGATGATAGGTTTCCTGAAAGCAGATCACACCATTCATGCCGTGTCGTATGAGTTCTCGATAGTCATCGGCAGAGAGGGGCATGACCTCGATTTTGATGTTGGAGAAATACTGCTTTGCCAAATCGATGGCTTGCGCCAGATAGGGAACGCCCGCCTTGGCTGGATGCTCGCCAGTGACGAGTAAGATGTTATCGAATGGTGCAAGCCGTTTGATAGCGCGATACTCGTTCTCTATCTGACTTGACGTGAGGATGGTGCGCGCCATAGGATTCTCGCGATGGAAACCACAATAGACGCAGGAGTTGCTGCAGGCGTTGGTGATGTAGAGCGGGATGAACATAGACATGGTGCGTCCGAAGCGCTCTTCGGTGTATTTGCGACTGAGGCGCGCCATCGTCTCAAGATAGGGTTCGGCTGCAGGCGAGAGGAGCGCCATAAAGTCTTCTACGTCGCAACGTTGTTTGGCAAGTGCGCGACGGACGTCGGCATCAGTCTTGGCAGCAATGCAGGCTGTTGTTTCGTCCCAATCGTATTGTTTGAGTTCGTCAGAAAACATAATTCAATCTTTTGTTTCTATCTTGGCAGCAATGCCGAAGTTCAATGGGTGTGTGTCAAGAAAGCTGCACCTTCTTGCTTTTTCTTCAGTTTGCCCATAGTTGTGTGTGTGCCGATAAGTTTGCGATAAGTGTACGCCACCCGACCAGTCAAGAGCCGCAGATCGGACAGTGAGGTGCTTTCCCAAAGTCGAAGCTCTGGAATTGCATGGTCAACGCATCGAAGGTGAGGAGTCTGTTGGTGAGGAGTTCGCCTGCACCTGTGATGCACTTGATGACCTCCGTCGCCTGTAAGGTGCCGCAGATGCCGGCGATGCTCCCCAAGACACCTTTGTTAGGTGGTGGCGTGTCATGGGTAGCGGTTGGAGGGTGTGGGAAGAGGCATCGGTAGCAAGCCGTTCCGGGCAGATGTGTCATCAGTTGTCCGGTGAACTGCTGTATGCCGCCCATGCAGAAAGGTTTTTCTTCGAGCACGCAAGCGTCGTTGATGAGATACTTGATGTGGAAGTTGTCGGTGGCATCAACCACGAAATCATACGCTCGCAAGACACTGCGCAACTTGTCTTCGTCGAGAAAACAAGCATACTGTTCCACACGAACGTCCGGATTCAAGTCGTGAATTGCCCGCGTAGCAGACACCACCTTGGGGAGGTCGACGTCCGCTGTGCGATGTATGACCTGCCGTTGCAGATTGCTGATCGACACCGTGTCGCCATCCGCAATGCCGAGCGTGCCGACACCTGCTGCTGCGAGATAGAGGGCAACAGCCGACCCCAATCCTCCTGCTCCCACAATGAGCACACGCGCAGAGAGCAGTCGCTCCTGTCCTTCGTATCCAATGCCCTCGAGGATGAGGTGGCGGTTGTAACGGTTTTGTTGTTCCGGGGTCATGCGTTGAGTTTTCTGAGGTCGTGTGTCAGTTTTGCTGCACAGAAGTCCGGCCCGCACATTGTGCAGTAGTCGCCGTCCGTGTGTCCAGCTTCTTCAAAGTACTGCAGCGCGCGTTCGGGGTCAAGCGAAAGATGGAACTGGTCGCGCCAGCGAAACTCGAAGCGAGCCTTCGAGAGCGCATTGTCGCGTATGGTGGCACCCGGATGTCCTTTGGCAAGATCGGCAGCATGGGCTGCAATCTTATAGGTTACCACACCCACGCGGACGTCTTCACGGTTGGGCAGTGCAAGGTGCTCTTTGGGTGTGACATAGCAGAGCATGGCAGTGCCCAGCCATGCAATCTGTGCACCGCCGATGGCAGATGTGATGTGGTCGTAGCCAGGCGCGATGTCCGTCACGATGGGTCCGAGCGTGTAGAAGGGCGCCTCGTGGCAGTGTTCGAGCTGTCGCTCCATATTTTCTTTTATTTTATGCATAGGCACGTGTCCAGGTCCCTCGATGAATGCCTGCACATTTTTCTCCCAAGCTCGCGTGACGAGTTCACCCATGGTGTCCAGTTCGGCAAACTGTGCCGCATCGTTGGCATCGGCGGTGCAACCCGGACGCAGACCGTCGCCCAAGGAGAGTGCTACGTCGTATTGAGCGACGATGTCGCAAATCTCGTCGAAATGCTCATAGAGGAACGACTCGCGGTCGTGGATGAGACACCACTTGGAGATGATACTTCCACCACGACTCACAATGCCGCACAAGCGCTTGTCGGCAAGGTGAACATTGTGGCGCCGTATGCCAGCATGAATCGTAAAGTAGTCAACACCTTGTTCGCACTGTTCGATGAGGGTGTCTTTGTAGACCTCCCACGTAAGGTTTTCGACGCGCCCATTCACTTTTTCCAGTGCCTGATAGATGGGGACCGTGCCGACGGGCACGGGGCAGTTGCGCACAATCCATTCGCGTGTCTCGTGTATGTTGGCACCCGTAGAGAGATCCATCAGGGTGTCTCCTCCCCACTTGCAGCTCCACACGGCTTTGTCCACCTCCTCGTCGATGCTCGATGTCGTAGCCGAGTTTCCGATATTCGTGTTTATCTTGACCAGGAAGTTTCTGCCGATGATCATCGGTTCGCTTTCGGGATGGTTGATGTTTGCCGGCAGCACAGCACGTCCGCATGCAATCTCTTGTTGCACAAACTCTGGCGTGATGTGTGATTGAATGCCCAGTTCCTCGCAGTTCATGTTTTCGCGTATGGCCACGTACTCCATCTCTGGCGTTATGATGCCCGCCTTGGCATACGCCATTTGTGTGATGGCAGCGCCTGCTTTTGCGCGACGAGGCAGCTGAATGTGCTCGAAGCGCAGAGCGTCGAGTGAAGGGTCAGCCAAGCGTTGCTTGCCGTAGTCACTGGTTACTTCGGCAAGTTGTTCGGTGTCGTTTCGGGCGATAATCCAGGATTCTCTCATGCGTGGCAATCCCTTCTTCAGGTCGACTTCGATATTGGGGTCAGAGAACGGACCGCTCGTATCGTAGATGAGCACAGGGTCGTTCTTCTCGGTGTGAGGGACACCCTGCTTGTCTTTCGTCACGGTAGGTGTCAGGTTGACCTTCGTCATTCCCACTTTGATGTTGGGGAACAACTTTCCTTGCATATAGTATTTTTCGCGCTTTGCGTATGCTTTGTTGTCTTTTGGCATAATGAGTAGAGTAAGCAGAATTACTTAATAGTCTATCACTTCATTTTCTGTCATTCGTGAAATGAAGCCGATTCATGAATGCGTTTATGCAGAAGGCTGATCATTCAGAAATGCAGTCAAGGGCGAACTTGCCTCGGCACAGTCGGCAACGGCGCCAAGACCCGCTTCGTAGGCATTGCGTCCTGCTATGACCGCCATGCGGAACGCATCTGCCATGGCAACGGGGTCGCCTGATACGGCTATGGCAGTGTTGACCAAGCAGCAGTCGGCGCCCAACTCCATGGCTTCGGCAGCGTGGCTGGGTGCACCAATGCCCGCATCCACCACCACAGGCACCGTAGCCTGTTCGATGATGATCTGCAGAAAGTCTTTCATGCGCAGCCCCTTGTTCGTACCGATGGGCGCAGCCAAGGGCATCACGGTGGCAGCGCCTGCCTCTTCAAGGTGCTTGCACAAAGTGGGGTCTGCCTGGCAATAGGGCAGCACCACAAAGCCGAGTTTCACCAGTTGCTCCGTCGCCTTGAGCGTCTCGATGGAGTCTGGCAAGAGGTATCGTGGGTCGGGGTGTATTTCAAGTTTGAGCCAATTGGTGCCGAATGCCTCGCGTGCCATCTGTGCGGCGAAGATAGCTTCTTCCGCATTGCGCACGCCACTGGTGTTGGGCAGCAACTGTATGTCTGGCCGCTTCATGATGTGGGTCAGCAACTCGTCGTGCGCATCGTTCAACTCGATTCGCTTCATCGCCACAGTGACCATTTCGGTTTGTGAAGCCTCAATGGCGCGCGCCATCAACGCATTATCATTGAACTTGCCCGTGCCGAGAAACAAGCGCGAGTTGAACTCGCGTCCGGCAATGATAAGTTTACTCATAGTCTGTGAATTATGTCAATTAATGTTTTCATCTCTTCAACAGGGTCGGCAGCACGCAGCACGCAGCCCGAGAGCGCCAATCCCGTGACACCCGTTTGCATTATGTCTGGAATATCTTCTGCCGTGATGCCACCAATCGCCACGATGGGCAAGTCGATGCCATGGGCATTCATCTGCTCCACGATGGATCGGTAGCCCTCCAGTCCTAAGATGGACGCAAGTCCCTGCTTGGTGGTCGTGAACCGAAACGGACCGCAACCGATATAGTCAGCCGATGCTTCATAGTGCGCCACCACGTCTTCGAAGGTGTTGGCAGTTCCTCCGATGATGTAGTCGTTGCCCAACAAGCGTCGCGCCTCGGCAATAGGCATATCCTTCTTGCCTAAATGCACGCCATCGGCACCGACGACCGGCACCAGTTCGACGTGGTCGTCGAGGATGAAGGTAGCACCATACTGTTGGCACAAGCGACGCACCTCACCGCCTACGCGAACCAGTTCGTCCCTGTTTGCCTCCTTCATGCGCAACTGCACCCATCGGCATCCGCCTTCGAGTGCCATGCGTATGCTGTCGAGGTAGCTGTACGCATCGGTGAAGTGAGAGATAAACTGTATGTCAGAAAACTTGTTCATTGTCCCTACCCTCCACATGCAGCCTGAATCATCGTCAGTTGTTCACCTTCGCACAAAGGCGTTGCCTCCCACTCGCTTCGTGGCACCATCCGGTTGGCAATCGCCACAGCGACACCGCGTTCGGGCAACTTCAGTTCGTCAGCCAGTGCAGCCAGATTGGTTGCCTGCGTCTTCATTTCTTTATTGTTGATGATAATCTTCATTTTTCCTTTCATTTATGATTCTTTACACGACAGAAATGATCGACCGGTCCGTGGCCCTTGCCAATGCGGTAGTCGGCGCCCGACACGATGGCATCATGGATATAGCCTTTTGCCAACTGCACCGCCTCTGTCAGCTGATGCCCACGTGCCAACAGGGCAGCCACGGCAGAAGAAAGCGTGCAGCCCGTTCCGTGCGTATTGTTCGTTTCTACTCGTTTCGAAGCCATGGAGACCATCTCTTTCGTCTCCGCATTGTAGAAGTAGTCGACCAGTTCGTCTGCTACCAAATGCCCTGCCTTGAGCAAAACAGAAACACCATAGTGCCCTCCAAGTGTACGGGCAGCTACGGGCAGGTCCACCGCCTTCCATGCTCCTCCGTCGAGCAAGCTTTCGTTGCCCGTAGCCCCATCGAGGAGCAGCTCTGCTTCGGGTATGTTGGGTGTGATGACCGTGGCAAGCGGGAACAAAAGCTCAGTCATGGCACGCACTGCCGACTCCTCTATGAGGCGGTGACCGCTGGTCGACACCATCACGGGGTCCAGCACGATGGGGATGCCGGGGTATTTGCTCAGCGCTGAAGCCACAGCGCGCACAATCTCCACCGATTGCAGCATACCCATCTTTATGGCATCAGCCCCGATGTCGCTCAGCACAGCCTCTATCTGCCCAGCCACGACCTCAGCAGGCACGGCATGCACCGCAGCGACGCCCTGAGTGTTCTGCACCGTCACGGCAGTCACGGCAGTGGCTGCGTAGCACCCTAAAGCAGAGATGGTCTTGATGTCTGCTTGTATGCCAGCTCCTCCTCCGCTGTCGCTTCCAGCTATAGACAACACACGCTTATACTCTTTCATTGCCAATAGGATTTGAGCTGTTCCCAATCATAATAGGGTGCATACTGCGAGGGGAAGTCGAAGTGCACTTCACGCTCGTTGAGCAGTACGTGCACCAAGACACGCCCGTGCTTGTTCTGATAGAACACCAACTGCAGATTGGCAGCCATGGGTGTCACGTTGAAGTCTTGCCACTGCTCCTCCAGGCGCTCCATGTCGGAGCAGGCGGGACAGCACTCTTTGACCTTCATGCGCGCCAGCAGACGCATCAGACAAGTGTCGTGGCCGAAACGCAGCGTTGCGCCCACTCGTTGGCTCTGCAAGGCGTCATCAGCGTCGTGTATGATGTGTTTGAGCAAGGAGTCGGATGCCTCTGCAGGATAACCTTTGGAGAGCGGCGAGTCGCCATTCGAGAGATATATCTGTGCATTCTTGACGCGCCAGATGGCATAGAGCTCGTCAGAGGTGAAGAAGCTCAGCAATTCGGTGGGCCGTCCGCAATCTTGCATGTCCTGCGCCAGGAAGTAGAGTTGCTCCATGACGACATGCGGTTCTTTTACGTTCTGGGGATGGGCAAAATAGCGTGCACAGAAGTCCTCCGTCTTCCTATTCTTTTTGGCAAAATCGCGGTAGGCGCGTCTTGCCTGTGTGTCCTCGAGCATCAGCGATCGTTGCTTGGGTGTGTCTGCACAGATGAAAGCCATGTGGCGTTGCGCCACCTCGCGCCGGATGAGCATGTCAGGGTTCAACTCTTTGAGTCGTTCGCAGAAAGCCATCATCGACATCATGCAGCGACGGCTCGTGCTAGCATACGCCATCAGGGACGCATCGTCCTTGAAGAGCGCAGGATAACGTTCGTACATGCGCTCGGCGATGCCTCGGTGCTGCTCCTCGCCCAAGGGGGTGAGGTCGCCGCCTCTGCCGACGGCTTGTTGTGCGGCGATGCGCAGGCGTCGGAGCAGTTCCCGTCCGTCGGCTGTAAGCTGCTGCGACTGGAAGTCTCTGACGAGATTCGTGTAGTTGCTGTCCTCCAACAGGAAGCGCGAACCATGTCTGCCATAGTGACTCAGAAAAACAGGTTTGAAGCCAGCAGGCACCTCTGTAGGCTCTACGGGGCACGACGTGAGCGTGTCGATGTGCACACCGGGATAAGCACGGTAGACGCAGCTGATGAGCTCCGGACTATAGTGTGCCAAGCGCTTCAATTCGGCACTCGTTGTGGCAACGCCCTGCGCGCCGCAAAAAAGAACCAGATGATAAAAGAGTGCTATTATGGAAATGCGAAACTTCGTAATGCTCATCGTAAGGGGCTATGATTTGACGCTACAAAAGTAAGACATTTTTCCAAAAAAATGAAGAGAAACGAGGCTAAATAAACGTTTTTTTTCTATTTTCCGACAAAAGATGTGCCATATGCCAACGAAAAAGTGTATCTTTGCAGCGTTTTTGTAACAGAAAAGATTATTCAGTTCAGTCATCAAGACAGACACATTATTTATTATTTAAGGGATACGACTTATGGGTGGATTTTTCGGCATTGTCTCCACGCAACCATGCGCGCCAGACCTATTCTATGGAACGGACTATCAGTCTCACCTCGGCACTCGACGTGGAGGTATGGCAACCTACGCGAAAGAAGATGGTTTCTTCCGCAGCATACACAACCTCGAAAGCACCTATTTCCGCACCAGATTTGAGCCTGAACTCGAGAAATTCAAGGGCAACGCGGGCATAGGCGTCATCAGCGACACCGACGCTCAGCCTATGCTCATGAACTCCCACCTCGGCCGTTTTGCCTTGGTGACGGTTGCCAAGATCAACAACCTCGAGGAGCTGGCTCAGCAACTGCTCAGCGAGAACATGCACCTCTCTGAGTTCTCGAGCGGACGCATCAACCCCACCGAATTGGTTGCCCTGCTCATCATCAAAGGAAAGAACTATGTGGAGGGCATCGAAAACGTATTCCGCTCCATCAAGGGCTCATGCTCCATGCTCCTGCTCACCGAAGACGGCATCATCGCAGCACGCGACAGTTGGGGACGCACCCCCATCGTGGTGGGCAAGCGCAACGGCGCCATGGCGGTGACGAGCGAGTCTTCAGCCTTCCCGAACCTCGATTTTGAAACCGTCCACTATGTGGGTCCTGGCGAAATCATACGCATCAACGCAGACCACTCCGAGCAGCTGCGCAAGCCCAACCGCGGCATGCAGATATGCTCGTTCCTCTGGGTCTATTATGGATTCCCCACCAGCTGCTACGAAGGACGCAACACCGAGGACGTGCGCAATGCCTGCGGACGCGCTATGGGCAAGGAGGACAAGACCCAGGTGGATTGCGCCTGCGGCATACCCGACAGCGGCATCGGCATGGCTGTGGGCTATGCAGAGGGTCACGGATGCCCCTACCAGCGCGCCATCTCCAAGTACACGCCCACCTGGCCCCGCTCCTTCACCCCCGCCAATCAGGACATGCGCAACCTTGTTGCCAAGATGAAGCTCATCCCCAACAAAGAAATCCTCGATGGCAAGCGCGTTCTCTTCTGCGACGACAGCATCGTGCGTGGCACCCAGCTGCGCGACAACGTCAAAGGACTCTTCGACCTCGGCGCCAAGGAGGTGCACATGCGCATCGCATGCCCACCGCTCATCTATAGCTGTCCCTTCGTCAACTACTCTGCCTCCAAGAGCGATCTCGAACTCATCACGCGACGCATCATCAAGGACTTTGAGGGCGACCCCAACAAGAACCTCGCTGCCTACGCCACCACCGACTCGCCCGAATACAAGAAGATGGTGGACGAGATAGCGCGACAACTTAAACTCTCCACGCTCCAGTTCAGCAAGCTCGAGACGCTTATCGAAGCCATCGGACTCCCCAAGGAGCAAATCTGCACCCACTGCTTCGACGGTTCATCCTTCTACACCCTCGAAGAGGAAAACCAACCAGCAGAATAACAACCAAGCGCCACACCCCATCGGGTGAAAAAGAGAAGGTTGCCGCAAGGTGACGCCTCTCTTCAACCAATTCACGCAAGAATGAAACTTATCATCCTCAGCACACCGAAATTTTTCATCGAAGAAGACCAGATTTTCAAAGCGCTCTTCGAAGAAGGACTCGATCTGCTACACATACGCAAACCCGACTCAGAGCCAGTTCTCTCCGAACGCCTCCTCTCGCTCATTCCTTCTGAGTACCACAAGCGCATCGTGGTCCACAACCACTTCTACCTGAAGGAAGAGTACAACCTGAGAGGCATACACCTGAGCCGACAGGAACCCGAAGCACCACAAGACTACTCCGGAAAACTATCACGCACATGCTACAGCCTCGAAGAACTGGCAGAGCAGCGATCGAAGGGTAAGTACGACTACCTCTTTCTCGACTCCATCTTCGCGGGCACATCCGACAACCACCGCCCGAGCATCTGCTCGCACGAGGGAATCAAGGATGCCGCACGACGCGGATTCATCGACCGCAAGGTGATGGCAAGTGGCGGTGTGAACATCGACAACATCAAAGCAGTGGCAGACATGGGATTTGGTGGTGTCGTGGTCTGTGGCGATCTTTGGAATCGCTTCAACATCCACCGAGGCATCGACTACAAGGAACTGCTCACCCACTTCCGCCGCCTGCGTCATGCTGCGGAATAGACTTCCTCAAAGAGTCATCACGACGAAACGGTAACCTCCCCACCACGTTCTTAGCAATATAAACATTAAATACTCAATATGGCATCCAACGGTTCTTACCTTGTTTTTAGCGGCACAGCAACACGCTACCTCGCTGAGAAAATCTGTAAATCACTTGACTGTCCACTCGGCAACCTCGTCATCACTAAGTTTGCCGACGGCGAGTTCTCCGTATCCTACGAAGAGAGCATTCGCGGAAAAGACGTATTCCTCGTTCAGAGCACCTTCCCCACAAGCGACAACCTCATGGAGCTGCTCCTGATGATCGATGCTGCCAAGCGCGCATCGGCACGCACCATCAACGCTGTTATCCCCTACTTCGGATGGGCACGACAGGACCGCAAGGACAAGCCCCGTGTGTCCATCGGCGCCAAACTGGTGGCTGACATGCTCAGCGTGGCTGGCATCACGCGTCTCATCACGCTCGACCTCCATGCCGACCAGGAACAGGGTTTCTTCGACTGCCCCGTCGACCACCTCTACGCTTCTAGCGTCATGCTCCCCTATCTGGAGAGTCTGCACCTCGACAACATGGTCATCGCTGCACCCGACATGGGTGCCTCAAAGCGTGCCAACACCTATGCAAAATACTTCAACTGCCCGCTCGTGCTCTGCAACAAGACTCGTCCACGCCCCAATGAGGTGGGTAGCCTTGTCATCATCGGCGACGTGAAGGATGCTGACGTGGTCATCATCGACGACATGGTGGACACCGCAGGCACCATCACCAAGGCTGCCGACGTGATGCTCGAAAACGGTGCACGCAGCGTGCGCGCCATTGCAAGCCACTGCGTCATGAGCGGTCCTGCCAGCGAGCGTGTCGAGAACAGCGCCCTGACTGAAATGATCTTTACAGACTCCATCCCCTACAACAAGGGTTGCAAGAAGGTGAAGCAGATCACCATCGCCAACCTCTTGGCTGAGACCATTCGCCGCGTGGTTCACAACGAGTCCATCTCCAACCAGTACTTGATCTAATCAAGTCACGAGGAGTTGGCAAAACCAGAAAACAAGAATAGCACAAAATCGCAACTGAGCTGGCATGGCTCCGGAGTGTTTTTGTGCTATTTTTTTTGGATTTTGCGCCGCTGACCAGGCTGTCCCTCCTTCACTTCCTGGTGGCGGAAATAACAGGTCAATAAATGGTCGTTTGCACAAATTTACCATTGTGCCGCCGAGGAAGTAGGTGCGGTCCGAACGGGGTTGGAAAGTTCCCGCTCGAGAAACGGAAAGTTTCTGCAGCGGAAACTTTTGGTTTCTGCTCGAGAAAATGTCAGTTTCTGCTCGAGAAACTGTCAGTTTCCGCTGCAGAAATTTTCAGTCCCTCGGCATACACCTCGCTCACTCTGCTTTTTCGACTGATTTTCTTACGTTTATGATGATTTGCCCTATTTGCCGTCGCCCAGCCAAGCGCAATGCAGCATAAAAGTAAGCCGCGAAACAACACAAAACATACACCTATACCGAAATTTACCATGTCAGCAAAAACGCTTCTTGCCTCCCTTCTCCTTGCTGTGTCGGGCATGGCAGCACAGACGAACTACGATTTCTCCAGACTCAAGATGGAAAAACTGGACCGGGGCGTCGTGGCTGTACGCGCTTCGAAGGACAGTGTCATGGTCAGTTGGCGTTACCTCACGACAGACCCCTTCGACCAGTCGTTTGAGGTCTACCGCGACGGCAAACTTGTGGGCAACACCACGCCACAGGGCATGAGCAAGAACTGCTCCACCTCCTTCATGGACTACAACCCGCATGACGCCGCTGCCTGCACCTATGAGGTGCGCCCGGCTAAAGGACGTCTCAAAGGCACATGGACCCTGCCTACCCAAGCGCCCTATGGCTACATCGACATAGCGCTCGACCCACCTGCATCGGACGACGCGCAAGTCGTCTACCATGCCAATGACGCCTCGGCGGCTGACCTCGACGGCGACGGACAGATGGAGATTGTGCTGAAGTGGGAGCCCTCCAATGCACACGACAACTCGCACAGCGGACTGACCGACCCCACCATCATAGACGCCTATAAGCTCGATGGCAAACGCCTCTGGCGCATCCATCTGGGTCGCAACATACGTTCGGGTGCCCACTACACGCAGTTCATGGTCTATGACCTGGATGGAGACGGCAAGGCAGAAGTGGTGATGAAGACGGCAGACGGCACCGTAGACGGCAAGGGCAAGGTGATTGGGGATGCCCATGCCGACTGGCGTGAAGGAGTCCGAGATCGGGAAGCGACCGACAGAACGAGTGCTGCCCATCCCGCGACACGCCTGCGCGCTGAGGGCAAGGGGCGCACAGGCATCATCATCAGCGGACCGGAATACCTGACGGTCTTCAACGGACAAACCGGAGCTGCCATCGAAACCATCGACTATCTGCCGCCTCGTGGCGAACTGCAGAGCTGGGGCGACAACTACGGCAACCGTTCTGACCGCTTTCTCGCTTGTGTTGCCTATCTCGACGGCATCCACCCCTCGGTGGTGATGTGTCGTGGCTACTACACCCGCATGACCTTAGCTGCCTACGACTTCGATGGCAAACATCTGAAGAAGCGTTGGTTCTTCGACTCCAACACAGAAGGAAGAGACTACCACGGACAGGGCAACCACAACCTGCGCGTGGGCGATGTGGACGGCGACGGACGCGACGAAATCATCTATGGCGCCTGTGCCATCGACGACAATGGCAAGGGACTCTACTCCACGCGCATGGGGCACGGAGATGCCATGCACCTCACGGCTTTCTTTCCCAACGACGACAAGCTTTATGTCTGGGACTGCCACGAGAACAAAAAGGACGGTACGGAACTGCACGATGCCGCCACCGGGGAGATCATCTGTCAGTTTATGGCATCGAGCGACGTGGGACGTTGCATGGCAAGCGACATCGACCCTACAAATCCGGGACTGGAGATGTGGTCGTCTGCCACAGGCGGCATTGCTGCTGTGACGGGCAAGGTGATTGCCGGAGGCGCATCACAGCTCAGCACGAACATGGCTGTATGGTGGGATGGCGACCTCCTGCGCGAACTGCTAGACCATGAGGAGATTGCCAAATACGACTGGCAGGAACAGGTGTGCCGCCGACTGCAGACACTCGACGGTTGCCGCTTCAACAACGGAACGAAGAGCAACCCTTGTATGCAAGGCGACATCGTGGGCGACTGGCGAGAAGAGGTGCTGACACGAACGCCAGACAACAGACACCTGCGCCTCTACATCACCACCCTACCCACCCCTTATCGTTTCCATACCTTCTTGCAAGACCCCGTCTACCGCCTCTCCATCACCACACAGAATGTGGCGTACAACCAACCCACACAGCCAGGCTTCTTCTTTGGTGAAGACCTGAAGAGAAGTGGCAGACGTTTCCGAGGTTGGCAGTTCTGAACTTACATAAGACATTAGGAGTTTGCTTTGAATGCAACGCACTCCTCCTCGCATCATAAAAACAAGTACATCATACATCATGAAAAAATTCATCTTCAGCACACTCTGCCTCGCATGTATCATCCTTTCATGCCGGGCAAAAGACAAGGTAACTCAGGTAGAAATCAGCGACGAAAACACGCTCGAACAGCGCACCGAACCTCAGTACCTCACCCTCCTCTTCGCCGGCGATCTCATGCAGCACGGCGTGCAGTATAAGGCTGCGCTGCAACCCGATGGCAGCTATTCCTATGAGGAGTGTTTCCGCTTTGTGAAGGATGAGGTGAGCAGCGCAGACGTTGCTATTGCCAACTTCGAGACTACCCTGGCGGGCGGCACCCCAAGCACCTATCCGCAGTTCAACTCGCCCGACGAATATCTGCTTGCCATCAAAGAAGCTGGCTTCGACGTGCTTCTCACTGCCAACAACCACAGCGTGGACAAGGGGTCGAAGGGCATTTGCCGCACCATTGAGAAGATGGACGAGGCGGGCATTCCGCACATCGGAACGTATGTGAACAAGGAGGAACGCGACCGCGAATACCCCTACATCATCGAAAAGAATGGATTCCGCATCGCTCTCCTTTGCTACACCTATGGCACCAACGGCATTCCCGTGCCTGCGCCACATATCGTCAACCTCATCGACACGGTGCAGATACGCAAGGACATCAAGAAGGCGCAGTCGATGAAACCGGATTGCATCATCGCCTGCACGCACTGGGGCACCGAGCACGCCTTGCTTCCCAACAAAGCGCAGCGCGACGTCGCCAACTTCCTGCTCCGCGAGGGTTGCGACCATGTGGTGGGTGGACATCCCCATGTGGTAGAACCTGTTGAGGTGAGCACCGACAAGGAGGGTCATGCCCATGTGCTTGCCTTTTCGCTGGGCAACTACATCAGCAACATGAGCCGGCCGAACAACGACGGTGGCATGATGCTGCGCATGAAACTGACGAAGGATGCCGAGACGGGCAAGGTCTATCTCGAACCCGGCAATGCGGACTATTGTCTCACGTGGGTGAGCCGACCTGTGATGTCGAAGCACAAGAACTTCCGCATCTACCCAGCGAACGTGCCGGAAACGATGCTCAATGCCACGGAACGGGCGCAGATGAAGAAAACGCTCACCACCGAGCGCGAACTCTTCAGCAAGCACAACAAAGGCATCGAGGAATATGAGCCGATCGTAGCAGGAACTGACGCCCACTAAAACAGACAACCCAAAGCAAAGAGGACGGAGAAGAGGAAGATGCAAAGCGCTGTCTTGCCCAAGACGGCGTTGAGCTCAGTCCCCTTGCGAATCCTGCGGATGCTGTGCCATACCAGACAGTGCGGCAGCAAAAAGAGGAGGGGGAGGAGGGCTGCCAAGGGACGCTGCTCCGCCCACTGGCATTGGCAGAGCACGACAGCGAGGATGCCCAACCCAAGGTAGATGTGCTCAGATCTGCGGGCGCCCACACGCACCACCAAGGTGCGTTTGCCCACCTTAGCGTCGGTGTCGCGGTCGCGGTAGTTGTTCACCATCAGCAGGGTGTCGGTCACCAAGCCCATGGCTAAGGAGACGAGCAGGACGGAGTAGGTGAGGTCGTGGAGCAACACATAATAGGTAGCGCAGACGGGCACAATGCCAAAAAAGACCACCACGAGCAGGTCGCCAAGACCTTTGTGGGAGAACCAGGTGGTGTAGAGGAAGGCAAAGAGAACACACAAGGCGCCGATGACAAGGAGCTGCCAGCCACCCCAATAGCTCGTGGGCAAACCAACGCACAGACTCAGCACGACGCTCACCGCTATGCCGCGCCGCATGGCAGGAAGCGTGATCCACCCTTGTGCACAGGCACGCTTGGGACCGAGCCGGTCGGCTCCGTCTATGCCGCGTTTGCAGTCGAAATAGTCGTTGACGAGGTTGGCACATATCTGCATGAGAAAAGCAAAGAGCAGACACAAGAGTGCCGGCAGCCAGACACGCAACTGAACAAAAGAGGCGCCGTCTGCCCATGCCATCGCCAAAGCGACAATAATAGGGGCGGCGGCGCCGGTCAGTGTCTTAGGACGGCAGGCAAGAAGCCATGCCTTAGGGGAATTGGTCTTATTCTTCTTCATCAGAATTGCCCTTCGACGACTTCACGCCATTAGCAGCATCTATCTTGCTCATCTTGTCGTTGATGAAGTCATAGAGCTGGTAGACTTTTTTGGCAGGGATGGCTGCCTGAAACTTGGGAAGGTAGGTCTTCTTCACCTGCAGCTCCTTGCCGTCGCACTCAAACTTGGCTGCCAGCAGCGCTGCGGCGGCTTTGTCGGTGAGCGTGCCAAATTCGATGTCACGCTTGTACTTGTCTTCCAAATCTTTGTAGGCCTTCTTTGCCACCTTCATGTCTGCTAAATACTTAACCAAGATGGGATGGAGTGCCTTTGCCTGCTGGTCGTTGAGCTTGAGGTTCTTGATGGTATAGGCAATGCGCTTGGCGCTCTTAGTCTGGGCGGTTGCCACAACACTCGTGGATACCATTGCGAGGAGCGCAACGAGGAGGATAACTGATATTCGTTTCATCATGTTAGGTTTAATTAAAAAAATAAGAATTGTATTTAATGCTGCAAAGATACAGAATAAAAAAATACCGCACATCAGAGTTTGAAAAAAAAATGAGGGCTTTTTTGTTTTTTTAATTTTCTTGCGGTATCTTTGCAAGCACTATGCGAGATGCGCACTCGCACACCTTACCACAATTCTATATTATTATGCCTGCTAATCCCCGTACAAAATCCAACAAAACAAAAGTGGTGGAAGTGCCACAAGTCGACTATGCCGGACACAAACAACCCCAGAATCTGGAGATGGAGGCTGCCGTCATCGGTGCACTCATGGTCGAACAAGATGCCTATGGCATGGTGAGCGAGATTCTGCGTCCTGACTCGTTCTACGACAAGCGCCACCAACTCATCTACGAAGCCGTGCAAAGTCTCTCGCTGCAACAGAAACCCATAGACCTTCTGACCGTGACGGAGCACATGGAACAACTCGGAAGCATCGAGGAGGCAGGCGGACCCCTCTACATCACGATGCTGGCGGATCGCGTCACCAGTTCAGCACACATCGTGCACCACGCAAAGGTGATACAGCAGAAGTTCCTGGCGAGACAACTCATCACGCTGGCATCGGTCATTCAAACCAAAGCCTTCGACCCGACGGAGGACGTGCAGGACTTGCTCAACGAGACGGAAGGCAAACTCTTTGAGGTGTCGCAAAACACCATGAAGAAGAGCGCGGAACAGATCAACCCCTATGTGCGCGAAGTGCAGGAACTCATCCAAAAGGCTGCCGCAAGAACGGACGGCATGAGCGGACTGAGCAGTGGTTTTGAGGGCATCGACAAGATGACGAGTGGATGGCAAAACTCTGACCTCGTCATCATCGCGGCACGTCCTGCCATGGGTAAGACGGCTTTCGTGCTCTCGATGATCAAAAAGATGGCTTGCGACCTGCACACGCCCGTTGCTATGTTCTCGTTGGAAATGTCGAATGTGCAGCTGGTGAGACGCCTCATGGGTAATGTGTGCGAAATCAGCGGTGAAAAACTGCGAAATGGACAACTCGAAGGACACGAATGGGCTCAACTGGATGCGCGCGTCAACGCACTCATTGATGCACCTGTCTACCTCGACGACACCAGTTCGCTCTCTATCTTCGAACTCCGCACCAAGGCGCGACGCCTCGTGCGCGAACATAATGTAAGTATGATCATGATTGACTACCTACAACTCATGACAGCAAGCGGTGCCTACTTCTCTAACCGACAGGAGGAGGTCAGCCTGATCAGCCGAAGTCTCAAGGCGCTCGCCAAGGAACTCAACATTCCCATCATCGCGCTCAGCCAGCTCAACCGTGGTGTGGAAAAGAGAGAAGGCGACGAAGGAAAACGACCGCAACTGAGCGACCTCCGCGAATCAGGAGCCATCGAGCAGGATGCAGACATCGTGTGCTTCATCCACCGCCCTGAGTACTATGGTCTCACAGCCGATGAGCAGAACCGCGATACGAAGGGCATGGCTGAGTTTATCATTGCGAAACACCGTAATGGTGCAACGGGTATTGTGAAGATGAAGTTCAGACATGAGTTTGCACGCTTCGAGGACATGCACGAGACGTCTTATGTGCCGCTGCCTAAGATTGACACCATACAGTCGACGGCTGGACAAGGTGACTTCCCGCCCATCAGCTTGAACGACAACCCCTTTGGTCCGCCTTCGCCTGAAGGCAGCTCGCCTTTCTAAGGGGGGGGGAGATAATATAAACGCCAAGACAAGGGAAGCTCTTGACTTCCCCTTTGACTACGGAAGAAATACAAACCGTGATACCGTTTGACTGAATGCGTGTGTCACGGTTTGCTGTTGGCGTACGCGTTCGAGATATAGAGGAAAGAACTGCTCGCTTGCGCTGCTGATGTAATGTGGCTTGGGTGGGTAGCGACAAACCAATATCTGATGAGAGATTCGTGAATTTATGTTAATTTAGGCGGGTTTATCTTAATTTATAAAATGAAATCAGGAAATTTGTCTTTTTTTTGTGTATATATTATAAAT
>JAGHUD010000047.1 GCA_018065005.1 Candidatus Physcousia equi | reverse complement strand
CAACTGCGACAGCAAAGAATATTTCTTTGGAGGTGGATGTCAGAATGGACGCTTCAGTCATAAAGACAAGATCATCGCCATCGAAAACACCAACAACTGGGTAGATGGTGGTGTGGCAAGCCCGACTCCTTACTATTGGAGCACCGCCGGCTATGGCGTCATGGCCTACACATTCAGCCCCGGTAAGTATGATTTCGGTGCCACAGAGAAGGAGACGGTCCGTCTCTCCCACGAAACGAATTATCTCGACTATTTTTTCATGTTTGGCAAGACACCCGTGGCTCTGCTCAACAAGTTCTATCAGCTCACCGGCAACCCAGTGCTCCTTCCCAAATTTGGATTCTACCAAGGACACCTCAATGCCTACAACCGTGACTACTGGACAAAGGCAGAGGAAGGTAAGACCGGCTTCATGCAATACGAAGACGGATGCAGCTACAACGAGAGCCAGAAAGACAACGGAGGCATCAAGGAGAGCCTGAACGGCGAGAAAGACAACTACCAGTTCTCGGCTCGCGCCGCGCTCGACCGCTATCTCAACAATGACTTCCCCCTCGGTTGGTTCCTCCCCAACGACGGCTATGGCGCAGGCTACGGTCAGACCAGTTCGTTGGAAGGAAACATCCAGAACCTGAAAGAATTTGGTGAGTATGCTCGCTCTAAGGGCGTAGAGATCGGTCTTTGGACACAGAGTGACCTGCACCCCAAAGAAGGCATCGAACCGCTGCTCCAGCGCGACATAGTGCGCGAGGTGCGCGATGCAGGTGTCCGTGTGCTGAAGACTGACGTGGCTTGGGTAGGAGCCGGCTATTCGTTCGGACTGAACGGTGTGGCAGATGTGGCACAGGTCATGCCTTACTATGGCAATCAAGCGCGCCCCTTCATCATCACGCTAGACGGATGGGCAGGCACCCAGCGCTATGCAGGCATCTGGACGGGCGACCAGACGGGCGGCGAGTGGGAATACATCCGTTTCCACATCCCCACCTATATCGGTTGTGGTCTTTCCGGTCAGCCCAACGTGAGCAGCGACATGGACGGCATTTTTGGCGGAAAGAACGTGCCCGTCAATGTGCGCGACTTCCAGTGGAAAACCTACACACCTATGCAGCTCAACATGGACGGATGGGGACGTAACCCCAAGTACCCACAGGCATTGGGCGAACCAGCGACAAGCATCAATCGCAACTATCTCAAGCTGAAGAGTATGCTCATGCCCTACACCTATGCCATTGCGCGCGAAGCCGTCGACGGCAAACCCATGATGCGCGCCATGTTCCTCGAAGAGGAGCCCAACGACTACCTGCTCAGCCCCGCCACACAATACCAGTTCCTCTACGGTTCCAGCCTCCTGGTGGCACCTATATATAAGGAAACGCGCGCGAAGGAGAACGGCGACGACTTCCGCGACGGTATCTATCTGCCCAAAGGCAAGTGGATGGATGTCTATGATGGCAAGATTTACGAAGGAGGACGCATCATCAATGACTTCCCTGCACCTTTGTGGAAACTTCCCACCTTTGCCAAGTTGGGTGCCATCATCCCCTTCTGCGAGGCGCACAACACCCCAATGGAATGTGACAACAATGTGCTCGCCATGCTCGTCATTCCCGGAGAGAAGTGCAGTTTCAACCTCTACGACGACGACGGCAAGACCGATGCCTACCTGCGCGGACAATGCTCGAACACCGAAATCAAGAGCGAGACGGACGCTAAGGGCAAGGTAGTGGTCACTGTCTACCCCACTAAGGGCGATTACGAAGGACGCGTGAACGAGAAGGAGATCCGCCTTTGCATCCCCACCACATCAGACAACTGCAAGGTCGTGGCTAAGGTGAATGGCAAGAAGGTGGCTACTCAGGCAGCATGCAAAGAGCTAACCAGCTTCTTTGCTGCCAACATGAAAGAGGTGAAGGACGTGCCCACCATGAAGTTTGCCTTCATCAGCATCAAGCCGGTGGACATGGCAAAGAGCACCATCACCTTCGAGGTGGAAGGCATCACACTCAACACCGAGAATCCCGATCTTGCCAAGCAGGGCAAGTTGAACAAAGTGGAGGCAAGCATTACTCCCGATGCTGCCTACTCACTCACGCCTACCTGGAAGGCAGATGCCAACGCAGACTACTACGAGCTGCTCTTCGACGGACAAACCTATTCGACCATCAGACAGGAAGCCTACACCATCGACGGACTCAAGCCTCTCACCAACTACACCATGCAGATTCGTGCCGTCAACAAGGAAGGCGCCAGCGAATGGACCACACTCACGGCACAAACCACCGACGACCCGCTTCGCGATGCCGTGCGTGGTGCTCGAGGCGAGACGTCTTGCGACAACCAGGGCGGACAAGGCGTAGGTCATCTGCTTGACTTCGACGAGTCAACACCCTGGCACACCAAGTGGGGACAAAGTGCCGTGCCCTTCGACCTCACCATCGACCTGCGCAGCGTGAATGTGCTCGACAAGTTGCACTATCTCCCACGTCCCGACGCCGGAAACGGCACCCTCCTCAAGGGCAGCTATGCCGTCAGCATGGACCGTCAGCACTGGACAGAGTGTGGCGAGATCAACTGGGCGCACACCGGCGACACCAAAGTTCTCACCTTTGCAGGTAATCCCACCGCACGCTACGTCCGCCTCCACATCACTGAGGCAGTGGGCAACTTCGGCAGCGGACAGCAAATCTACATCTTCCGAGTGCCTGGTTCTGAATACTACATCCCCGGCGACATCAACCAAGACGACAGAATCGACGAGAACGACCTTACGTCCTACCTCAACTACACGGGTCTGCGCAAGGGCGACGGCGACTTCGAGGGCTACATCTCCAAGGGCGACCTCAACCAGAACGGTTTGATTGATGCCTACGACATCTCCGCCGTTGCCATTGAATTGGAGAGCGGTGTCAGCAGCCGCCGCGTTGACCCCGTTCAGGGAAATATCCAGCTGAAAGCTGACAAGCAGAACTGCAATGCCGGCGAAGAAGTGGTCATCACCGTCACTGGTGCCGACATGAAGAGCGTCAATGCCATCAGCCTCTGCATTCCCTACGATCCCAACGTCTTCGAATATGTGGGCATCAAGGCAGACGACATCAGCCAGATGTATAACATGACCTACGACCGCCTGCACACCAACGGACAGAAGGCACTCTACCCCACCTTCGTCAACCTCGGAGAGCAAAGCTATGCTGAAGGCGACAAGCCACTCTTCACCATCACCTTCCGCGCCAAGCGCTCAGCCGAGGCAAGCTTTAAGCACACCGATGGCATGATGCTCGACAAATATCTCAACACCCTGAACTTCTAAGCAAAAAGATCACCTCACCTCCTCCTCGCAAATGGGGAAGGAGGTGGGAAATACCTATAAGCTAACATTAACCACAACATCATCATGGAAACAATTATCAAAGAGAATTGTCAAGAAAAGGCAATCATCACACTGAAAGGAGATCTGGACACCGCAGCCGTGAAGGACTTCATGTCCACCATTCAGCCTGTCATCAACGATGCTGGCAAGCCCATCACCGTCGATTTTACTGAACTTAACTACATCTCCTCAGCTGGTATGCGCGTACTTCTGGTCCTGAACAAGAACGCAGCAGAGAAGGGGGGCAGCGTTGCCATCGTAGGCATGAGCGAAAACATTCTTCAAATCTTCCAAATGGTCGGATTTGACAAGATGTTCAACATCGTTCGCTAAAGAAATGCTGCACATGCGTATCAGCACATTTTAGTTTCCGTAGCAGAAACCAAAAGTTTCCGTAGCAGAAACCGACAGTTTCCGCAGCAGAAACCAAAAGTTTCCGTAGCAGAAACCGAAAGTTTCCGCAGCAGAAACTAAAAGTAGCCGCAGCAGAAACTAAAAGTAGCCGCAGCAGAAACCAAAAATTCCAACATGAAAACTTAAAAGTTCTCTATGTGCAACCAATAAAATCTATTTTACCCATGATATTTCCACTTTCACAATCCCAATTGGGAATTTATGTCACCTGCATGAGTGCGCAGGAAGAAGGAAACTACAACATCGACATGCTCTACACGTTAGACAACGACGTAGACTTAGACCGACTGTCGACGGCATTGGACAAGGTCGTTGAGGCACACCCATATGTAAAGTCACGACTGGTGACAGATGCACAGGGCGATGTGGTGTTTGAAGACCACACGGACGAAGAGTTTCACACCTCTATTTTTGAAATAAACGACATTGAGGAAGCGCGTCCCCACTTTGGCTCGGACTATGACTTGATGCTAGATCAGTTGTTCCGGTTGGAGATTTACAAGACCCTTAAGGGAAACTACTTATATGTAGATTTCCACCACATCATCTTTGACGGGTTCTCGTTCAAGGTGTTTCTTGACGACCTTGCCAAGGCCTACGACGGCGTGGCACTTGAGGCAGAGAAGATGAGTGGATCAGACATAGTTCAAGCAGAAGTAGAGGAGAGAAAGTCGGCAAAGTATGAGGAGGCAAAGGCATGGTATGCACAAGAGTTTGGCGCAGCCTGCGAGATCGACTCGATGCCCCTTGCAGACGTTTACGGAAATGATGAGACCCATTACGGACGCAAGTACGTCAAACTCAACCTGGACGCAGCTGCAAAGGAGGCCGTGTGCAAGAAGGCAGGTGTGAGAGAGAGTGTGCTCTTCACAGCCGCATTTGGCATGACCCTCTCAAAATATGCAGGAGAGAATGAAGTCGCCTATAATACGGTCTATCACGGACGCCAAAATGAAGATACACATCGTTCGTTCACGATGATGGTGAAGACTTTGCCCGTTTACCACAACTTTGAGCAAACCTCAACCGTTGCAGAACTCTTGCAGCAGACCAAGGCGCAAAACCGTGGCGCACGCCAAAATACAGCCTATTCCTATGCCGACCTCGCCACCGACCTTGGCGTGAAAAGCGACATCAATTTTGCCTATCAAGGAGCGTTCCATACATTTGACGTCACTTTAGGAGGCAAGAAACAGCAAGCCGAAGACCTCATCACTAATACGCCAGGCATCAAGTTCCTCTTCATGGTCATGATCACGGATGGAGCCTATTACGCTTGGGTGGAATATCAGAAAAATAAATACAGCGACGCCTTCATCGACACCTTCATTGCCACCTACGAGCACATCTTGGGAGAGATGTGCCAAAAGGAGACATTGGCAGAAGTGACCGTTTGCAACGATGAGATGCTGAAACAACTCGACACGTTCAATGCACAGGAGCAACAGGTGCTTGCTGACAACGATGCAGATGAGACCATCCTGTCTTTATTTCAGAAGGCAGCCAACCAATATCCCAACAACATCGCAGCCGTATTCAAGGAAAAGTCGTACACCTACAAGCAGCTGGACGAACTGACGGACAAGATAGCTGCGCTCATCTACGACAAGACGAAGGACTGTGGCAAACAGGAGCCCGTGGTGTCAATTCTCATTCCTAGAAATGAATACATGTTCCTCTTGCCGCTCTCTGCGCAAAAGGCTGGTTGTGCCTACCAACCTCTCGACCCCTCCTACCCCCAAGAGCGTCTGAACTTCATGGTCAAGGATGCCGATGCAGCTCTTTTGATAGCTGATGACAACCTGAAGGAGGTCATCAACGAGTATGAGGGCGAAGTTCTGCTCACCAACGAGCTGACCGAAGAAAAGCTCAACACCCTCCCCTCGCCCCCTTGCTCGACGCTCACCCCCAGTTCTCTCTTCATTCTCCTCTACACATCAGGCTCCACTGGTGTGCCTAAGGGCGTCATGCTGGAGCACCGACAAGTCTTGGCTTACATACGATGGTATCAGCAGCAATATGAGATAACCTCAGCAAGCGTCATAGCAGCCTACGCTTCGTTCGGTTTTGATGCCAACATGATGGACATGTACCCCGCACTCACCAGTGGTGCCACTTTGTGCATCATCCCAGAAGAGATACGCTTAGACCTCATGGCATTGCGCGACTTCATGAACGAGCATGGTGTCACCATCAGCTTCATGACCACCCAAGTGGCACAGCAATTCGCACTCAACGTGGACGATTGCAAGACGCTCAAGCACCTCAGTATGGGTGGTGAGAAGATGATGTCGATGAACCCTCGTGAGGATTTCAAACTGCACAACATCTACGGACCTACGGAGTGTTCAGTAGCTGTCACCCACTACGAAGTGAACAAGTACGAACAGAACATCCCCATTGGAAAGCCCACCACCACCACAAACTTGCGCATAGTGGATAAGGCATTGCACCGCCTGCCCGTAGGAGCTGCCGGCGAATTGATTGTCAGTGGTCAGCAGGTAGGTCGTGGCTATCTGAATCGTCCAGAGAAGACATCTGAAGTATTCATCGAACACGAAGGGGCGCGTTGGTATCGCACAGGCGACATTGTGCGCTATCGTGAAGATGGCAACATCGAGTTCGTGGGTCGTAAGGATGGGCAGGTCAAGATTCGCGGATTCCGCATTGAACTCAAGGAGGTCGAAGCAGTGATTCGTGACTTCGAGGGCATCGAGGACGTGACGGTTCAGGCATTCGACAATCCCGGCGGGGGCAAGTTCCTTGCAGCCTACATCGTGAGCGCTGAGCCAGTAGACGTTGATGCACTCAACAACTTCATTCTCGACCAGAAGCCCCCTTACATGGTGCCGACAGTGACCATGCAGATTGAGCAGATTCCCCTCAACGTAAATCAGAAGGTGGACAAGAAGGCATTGCCCAAGCCTGAGGTCAAGGCTAAGGCAGCAAGTGAGGCACCAGCCGCACCTCTCAATGCCCTTGAAGCCGAGCTCAAGACCATCATCGCGTCGGTGGTCAATACAGAGGAGTTTGGCATCACCGATGTGTTGGGCTTTGTGGGATTGACCTCCATTTCGAGCATCAAGCTCGCTACACTGATCTACAAGAAGTTTGGCGTGCAAGTAGATTCAAAATCTCTCGCAAAGACCGGTTCGCTCCAGAGCATCGAAAATGAGATTCTGAACCTTTGGATGAGGGTGGATGGCAACAAGTCATCACAGCCTATCTCCCAAACAGAAAACTGTCCCGACACGCAAGACGGACAGGGAGCAGGACAGGATGAGGCGCTATCAGCCCCACTCACCTACCCGCAAATGGGTGTCTATTTAGACTGTCTAAAGAATCCCGGTTCGACGCTCTACAACGTTCCCTCGAAGGTAGTCTTCCCAAGTTCCATCAGTTGCGACGAACTGCAATCGGCAGTAAATGCCACCATCGCTAATCATCAAAGTTTCCGATTCACCTTCGGTCACGTGAATGGTGAAACCTGCCAGTTGCTGCAAGCAGACATGCCCATTGAAGTCCCCATAAAGGAGATGAGCACAGAGGCGGCCGAGACGTTTGAGCAAGAGTTCATGCGTCCGTTCAACCTTGAAAAGGGACCTTTGTTCCGCTTTGAGATTGTCCAGACTCCGCAACAGTTGATTCTCTACTTAGACATCCATCACCTCATCACAGATGGTGGTTCGGTAGATTTGATCATCCGTGAGATTGCCGCCCGACTGAACCATGAGAATGCTGAAAAGGAAGAATACACCTACATGCAATTTGCCCTTGACCAAAAGGCAGCAGAAGGAGGTGCTGAATACAAGGCAGCCAAGGAGTTCTTCCATTCACGTTTGGCCACCTGTGAGGGTGCAAGCGAGATAACAGCCGACATGCCCAAGAATGATGACGCTCTGCACACGCTTGGCACTACATGCAGCCCAGTGAATCTGCAGCCAGTCGAGGCCATGGCAAAGCGCCTTGGCGTGACTCCAATGAGCGTGTTCCTTGCCGCTGCCTACTACACCGTATGCCGCTTCGTCAACAACAAGCAGGTGTATCTGGGCACCATCTCGAATGGTCGAAGCAATCTGCGCACCTACAATACAACGGGCATGTTTGTGAACACGCTTGCCCTCAGCAGCGAGATAAAGGAACAGACCGTAAGCGAGTACGTCAAGGAAACAGCTGAGAACTTCACGGAGACCATCCAACACGAGCAGTATCCCTTTGCTCAAATTGCTGCCGACTATGACTTCAAGCCCGAGATTATCTTCGAGTATCAAGTAGGCGTGATGGCTGGTTGCGACGTGAGGGGTGAGTTGGTTTCGCCCAAAGTGCTCAACCTTGATCTTGCCAAGTTCAAGATTAAGATTGCCGTAAATGACACCCCAGATGGTGGACACGAAATCGCAATAGGTTATGACGAGGCGGTCTATTCGCCAACTCTCGCCCATACCCTTGCCGACTCGGTATGCGCTGTGGTGGAGCACTTTGTGGAGCAGCCTGATGCGTTGCTCAAGACTATTTCTATCATGAGCAAAGAGCAAGAACAGGAAGTGGAGAAGCTTCGCTGTGTTTCCATGGCTCCCGTTGAGAACAGACTCTTCTACGAACCTATCGAGAAGTATGCCCTCTCCCAGCCGGACAAGGTAGCCCTCATTGCAGCAGACAGAACCCTCACCTATAGCCAATTCAATGCCGAGGCCAATCGTGTGGCACATGCCTTGATGGCTCGTGGTGTCCGGAAGGGCGATCGCGTGGTGGTGTTGCTGCCTCGCACGAGTGCAGTCATGCTCACTATCTTTGGCGTGAGCAAGGCTGGTGCTGCCTACATTCCTTGCGACCCCGAGTACCCTGCCGATCGCATCAACCTCATCACTGAGGACTCGGAGGCACGCTTCGTCATCACCACAAAGGAGAAGATGGAGAACTATCCAGGCAAGGCTATCGACATCGAGGACATCATCCGCTACGAGGCCGACAATTGCTTTAGCAATCCTCATGTTGATGTAACTCCTGATGACCTGGTTTACCTCATCTACACCTCAGGCTCTACCGGACGTCCCAAGGGTGTGATGCTTCGTCACGAGGGCATCTGCAACTACTTGCAGTCTCATCCAGGCAATCGCCACATACATGCGATGGCTTGCGAGGGCAGCTGCTATCTGAGCGTTACGACCCTCTCGTTCGACATGTCACTCAAGGAATATGGTGTAGCACTCTTCAATGGTTTGACGCTTGTGCTCACCGACGAGAACCAGAGCAACAACCCCATCGAGTTGGCTCGACTCTTCAAGGAGACCGGAGCCGACATCTTCAATGCCACACCGTCGCGTCTGCTCAACTACATGGAGTTGCCAGAGTTCTGCGACGCGCTGCGCCAGTGCAAGTGCGTGCTGAGTGGTGGTGAGGCCTATAGCGACAAGTTGCTGGCGCGTCTGCACGAATTGAAGCCCCAACACATCTTCAACACCTATGGCCCGACAGAAATCACCGTGTCGTCGAACTGCGCTGAATTGACGCACACCAACCAAATCACCATTGGTCAGCCACTGCTCAACTACATCGAATTTGTTGTTGATGTCGATGGCAATGAGCTGCCTGTGGGCGTTGTGGGTGAACTGTATATTGGTGGTGGCGTGGGCGTTGCCAAGGGCTACAACAACCTCGAGAAGCAGACACATGAACGATTTGTCGACTATAAGGGTGTTCGTTGCTATCGCTCGGGCGACTATGCTCGATGGACACCGGACGGACGCATTGTCACCTTGGGACGCATGGACAATCAAATCAAGCTGCGCGGATTGCGCATCGAACTCGGCGAGGTGGAAGCTGCCATCTGCAAGGTGGAGGGCGTGAAGCAGACCGTAGTGATGGTTCGCAAGGTGGACAACGTGGAGCACCTGACAGCCTATTTCACAGCCGACCACTCCATCGACATTGAGGAGATGAAGGCGCAGATTGGCACGACGCTCACGCACTACATGGTGCCCACTGCCTACTTGCAGATGACTCAGTTCCCGCTCACACCCAATGGAAAGACCGATGTAAAACACCTGCCAGAGCCCAAGCTTGCCAAAGTGGGTGGAGACTATGTGAGTCCGAAGAACAAAGTGGAAGAGGACTTCTGCCAAATCTTTGCGTCCATACTCACTTTGGACAAAGTGAGCGCTGCCGACTCCTTCTTTGAGTTGGGTGGAACCTCACTCACAGCAACTCGTGTCATGATTGAAGCAAAGAATCTTGGCTATGATGTTGCCTATTCAGATGTGTTCAGCCACCCCACCGCCCAAGCGCTCGCTAAATTGCAAAGCAACGAAGAGGCAAGCGAAGGCGAAGACCTTGAAGTGACCAACTACGACTACGCCAAGATTGATGCGCTGCTTGCCCAAAACACACTCGACAGTTTCCGCAAGGGTGCTTGCACGCCCTTGGGCGATGTGCTCCTAACGGGTGCTAATGGATATTTGGGCATTCACATCCTTCACCATTTGCTTGAGAACCACCTTCAACAGCATCCTCAATATAAGGTGTACTGCCTTGTGCGCCATGGAAGAAATGGAGTAACGAGCGAAGATCGCTTAAAGAACCTCTTGTTCTACTACTTCGAAAAGAACTACAAAGAGATGTTGGGCAACCAGATAATTGTCGTTGATGGTGATGTGACCAACCCACAAGCATTTAATGAAGTTGCCGAAAGGACCGCGTCAAGCAAGCTCACTGTCATCAACTGTGCGGCTGTGGTGAAGCACTTCTCCGAGGGCAGCGAGATTGAAGACATCAACATAGGAGGTCTGCAAAACTGCGTCGACTTCTGTCTTAAGACGGGCGCAAGACTCATCCAAACGAGCACCAACTCTACGGGTGGTGAGTCTGTAAATGGCTATCCAGACCCTCAGACCCACTACAGCGAGCAGGTACACTACTTTGGTCAACACCTCAGAAGCAAATACACCCACTCGAAGTTCTTGGCAGAACGTATCGTGCTGGAGGCAATCATCGAAAAGGGATTGGAGGCAAAGGTGGTGCGTTTGGGCAACTTAGCACCGCGTGCCGTTGATGGTGAGTTCCAGATCAACTTCCGCTCCAATTCTGCTATGGGCCGTCTGCACATCTTCCAAATGCTTGGCGCTTGCAGCTACAACACCTCGGTGAGCCAGATGGAGTTCTCGCCCATCGACGAGGTGGCTGATGCCATCTTGCGCCTCGCCACGACGCCCAAGGAGTGTTGTGTGTTCCACCCCTTCAACGACCATATGGTCAAGTTGGGTGACGTCGTACGGGAGATGGCACGAACCCTGATGGTAGACATAGCCGAGGTGGAAGAGGAAGACTTCCAAGCAAGGCTCAACGAAGCGGCACGCGACCCAAAGAAAGCGCAAATCTTGCAATCGATGCTTGCCTACAAAGCCAACAGCAAGGAGACAGTGTCCTACTTCGCTAAGCACAACCCCTACACCATTCAGGTGCTCGCGCGATTGGGCTTCCACTGGAATGTGACCTCGTGGGACTACGTTCATCGTTTCGTCTCTGCCATTGCCGCTCTTGATTTCTTTGAAGATGAAAGATAATTTAGGTCTCTTCTTGCCAACCGATGCAATTCTGCATCGGTTGGGCTGATGCAAGGGCACCTTAATACCTATCATGATAGAATCAAAATTATTTTGATGAATTATGTAATTATGCAACAGAGAAACTCCTACCTCATTGGCAAGGCTTTCAAAAATTACCTTGCAGCATCAGTGCTGACCGTGGCTGCCACCCAAGTGGCGGGCATCGTCGACGCCTCCATTGTGGGTAATCTGATTGGCCCGGATGCTTTGGCTGCCGTCAATCTGAGCAAACCTTTACTTCAGGCATTTTTTGCCGTGTCGATATGCTATATCTCCAGCACGACAATGATGGCAGGCATTGCCATTGGTAAGGGCGATAAGACCAAAGCCAACAAACTCTTCACGTTCTCCCTTATCGTTTCGTTGGTGCTTGGTGCCTTGTTCATCTTGTCAGGTTTGTTGACATTCAATCCTTTGTCGCAACTTCTCTGTAGTTCCGATAACTTGCGGACGCAGACGAATGACTACATGTTTGTAACCATCTTGTCTGTCGTTCCGCAGTTGCTGATGTATGCTTTTCATCAGTATGTCACGGTTGATGGTTCGCCCAAGTTGGTTACGCGTGCCGTCATTGTGGGAAATCTTTTCAACGTCCTTTGTGACATTCTGTTCATCAAATACTTCGGATGGGGCATAGCGGGGGCTGCATGGGCCACGTTCATCATGTACATAGTTTGTGTCGTCATGGTGCTGCCACACTTCAGAAAGCGCGGCACGCTGCGCCTTTGCATGCCTCATCGCGGCGACATTGACTATGCTCAGATCTTGACGTACGGCTTGCCGCTCTTCTTTAGCACCATTCTCTTGTCTGTTCAGTTTGTGGGAAATAACTATGTAGCTGGTACCTATTTAGGCGACAACGGTCTGATTGCACTTGCGGTGTGCATGCAGCTTCTTTCTTTTTCGATGATCATCCTAACGGGCACTCTTCGCACCATCCAACCAGTGGGTTCTATTCTGCGCGGACTGGATGATGAGCGGGGCATGAAGTTCCTAATGCTCAAGGCCTATAAGTTTCAGTGTGTTTGTCTGCCCGTCTTAGCTGCAGCCATGGTGTTCTTCCCCCGTCAGTTGGGCACATTGTTGGGCGCGGGCGATGAGGCATCGATGCAGGTGGTGGCAGAGGCTCTGCCCATTTTCTCGCTCAATGTGGTCATGCAGGCGTTGCTCTACAACCTCATCCCTGTCTATCAGTTCTACAATCGCAAGCGACTCACTCTTATTCTATCCTTTGGCCAGACGCTCTTGCCTATGGTGGGCTTCTGGCTGCTCGAAGGCGGTTGGATAGGTTTCTTCCTCGGTCAGGCAGCGGTGGCTTTGGCTGTTTTGGTTGGCAACATCATGGTGATGCGCAAGGACAAGTCACTGCTTCCGCTCTTCCTCATTCCTAAAGGAAATGACAAAGAGGTGTACGATGTTACCATCGAGACGACCATAGAGGCGCTGGGCAAATGCCGAAGAGAATTGAGTCAGTTTCTGCAGTCCCACAAAATCGATTCCGTCACAGCTGGACGTTGTGTGCTCTGTGCCGAAGAACTTGTCCAGAACATCATCCAACATGGGCATGCACATTGCGTTGACCTGAGAGCCACCGAGCGTGTTATTTCTATTCATGATGATGGGAAACCATTCAATCCACTCGAATACAAGGCAGAGGGCGAGGGACTCGGACTAAAAATCGTTCATAGCAGCCAGATGGACATCTGCTACGATTTTCGCTTCAACCAAAACATGATTACCATACGCATCGAAGGTTCATCGCCCGCTCTTGGTGACAAATAAAGAGTATGGTATGTGTTGCCTTCAGCGTGTCTGCTTCATTTTGCAAATCTTCACTTCTTTCAACCCGGAGGTGTCAAAAACCTAAAAACCCATAGCAATATGCCTGAAGAGAATGATATGATTCGCCTGTGCTACGGCTACTCAAGAGAGGATATGCACAAGGCATTTGTCACATTGAGTGAGTGGATGAGCGCACAACAACTGCCTGACGAGGCTGTGTTGCGGATGCGTGTCATCGCAGAAGAACTGATGAGCAATCTTGTGCGCCACAACACGCCTAAAGTGGCTTCGGACATGGCTCAAGTGCGGCTCACCTTGCTGCCCAGCGAGCTGCGGTTCGAACTCACCGATAGCTGCGTGCCTTTTGACCCCATAGCAAACAAAGACAAAGGGTATGGATTGATGATCACGAATGGGGCGGCAGATGGGTTGACATATGAACAACGTGATGGGCATAACCATACCACCGTTGTCGTGAAGTGGAAAGCATAACAACATCAAACGATGAAAAGAAAGATTTTTATTCTTGTGGCGATGCTCATGGCTTTGAGTGCAACCTCACAATCGGTGTGGACGAATTACGACAAACGCATCATCCGAACTGACTCGCTCAACATGCCTCAGACCACCAGTGCCATGACGCTCATCACGTTGTTGCCCGAGTTGCTGCAACGTCCTGGGGATTACATCCTGTCGAACTACGACGTCCAGGTGGAGGGCATGAGCGTTGGAAAAGCTTCTGACGTCGTGCTGAGCCAGTTGCAGATTGCCGATATCAAACAGATTGAGGTGTGCGAATCGCCCATATCGAGCTACCTAAACAATGGTCAGGGCGGCACCATCAACTTCGTGCTACGCACAGCATGGCGTGACGGAGCACCTCTTTGGGGTAGCGTCGGCGTTTCAGGTTCAAGTTACGTCGATTTGTCTCCACAGCTCAACTTAGGTTACCGCAAAGGTGGCTTCATGGTGCGCAGCCTTGTCCTTGGCGAATTGTCCAACCTTTCGCACACCACACACACAGAAAGTTTTGCTGACGGGAGGTTGACGGAGAGCAGCATAGAGGAGCGTTCGAATCGTTTTCGCACGGAGATGGCTCGGGCTTATCTCGAATACGATTGGACAGACCGAGACAAGCTGAAACTCAACCTCTCTGAGAGCTACACCTTCGAGAAGGATGAAAAAACAAACAACTACGAAGAAGCCCAAGCCGTGAAACAAAGCAAAAAGACAACCAACCTGCACGCCTACCTGCGCTATCAGCACGATGGGCAAAAGGATTGCTTTGTCGCTCAAGTGGAGTTTATCCATGCTCCCAGCCGCAACAGCATGGACACCCCCAACACCTATTTCTATGACGGAAAAGTCAGAAATGATAATCTCTCCGGCAAATTGGAGTACACGAGACAACTCTTCAACTCAGAGACACTTGGGAGCGGCAGTTTGAGCATTGGCACCAACATCAACAATGTGTTTGGTGATGAGCATGCCAACTATGGCTACTTGTTTACCTACAAAAACCCAAATCCACAGGTTACGCCCAAAAACAACACGAACTACCTCATGCCCTATCTCACTTTCTCGTGCGAGTTAGGCAAGGTGCGGTTGAAGGCAAGGGGAGAGTTCCATCATTTCAACTACGAGGTTGATATGGAGCAACATTCATATAAGGCGGTTAGCAACAACTTTACGGGAAATCTCATGACAGAGTGGCACATGAACAAAGGGCAACAACTGCGACTCATCTTCCATCGCAGTTTGCAACGCCCCACGGGGCTGCAGCTCTACCCCTTCCTCACGTTCGACCCCAAACAAGTGACCTACGTTCAGGGCAACCCCAACCTCACCCCTTCGCCACTGAACGAAGTCTTGGTGGACTACTTAGGGCACTTCAACCTCAAAAGACAGCAAAAGCTGACCCTCAATGCAGGCGTCAGCTACAACCATGTGTCAGACATCGTCACACCGTATGCGAGCAAGAATACGAACGCACCGGGTAGCTTGGGCGTCAAGCTCAATCCCAAAAGTTTCAGAAACAAGGGTGTGAACCACATCGCCAACGTGAACCTCATGGCGCTCTACACCTACAAGGATTTTTCTATTTCAGCCGTGGGCAACTTCTATCATAAAGTAGAGAAGATCGACGGGGCCAGCGATCATGCCACCTATTATAATATTTCTGTGCACCCCTACTTCAATCTGAACAACGGGTGGTACGGCGGCGCACGCATTGTCTACTATAGTCGCATCGGCAAGAGCGACGGATGGACAGACGGACAGGCGATTACGAGCATGAATGTGGGGCGAACATGGAGGCATTTCTCTGTCTTCTTGACCGAGGAGGTAGGGTTTCTCAAAAATCGAAAAGACGTGACACGCTTCGGCACCCATCGCACGGAGCGGACTTCCTTGCTTGTGGGTAATGAGGTGGGCATCGGCGTGCGGTATATTTTTTGATTTCCTGATCTTCACAACATGAAACAGATTCTTTTCATCATCGTGGTGGCAGTGTTGGTCTTTGCCGCAACGCTCATGACGACCAACCGATACATGAAGCAAGAGGCCATCGAAGAGGCTGACAGCGCCATCTCGCGCATCCTGGATAACTTTGTCGACGACCTCGACAACGACCTAAAGATGACACGTAATGCCGTGTACGGTTTCCTCTCGGGCGTCTTCACCAAACCCACCGAGGATTCAGACGGCTGTTTGTTGGTGGAGGGCGAATGGAAGGACCTCGATGTGGAGCAACTTCGTCACAAGCTGTCGAGTTTCATGAAAGCGAATCCATACTACACCAGCGCGATGTTCATCTTCGAGAAAGACCCCGATGTAGCAGTGAGCCAAAATACCTTCTATGCGCCGATGATCGAGCAAGGAAGTGACAGTCTGGAGGACGTGGGCTTGAGGCACGACTTCACCCGTTCTGCCAATTTGGAGCAATGCTGTAACACCTTGCAAGCGTTTTGGACGGTGCCTTCTCAACAATCAACCGTCCACGGCGAGCTCGTCGTCTTCTACGTCCCCCTTTGTCGCAAGGAGGACGGACGCTTCATGGGCGCCTTTGCCCTCCACGTGAGCGTCAGCAAGATCAACGACAAATGCAAGCGCCACGCACCGTATGGAAGCCAGTCGGAGCTCGTTCTTGCCACGGAGTCTGGCGAGATTATTGCAGCCTATCCTTCCACCTACACCCACTATACTTCGCTGAAATCAATAAAGAAGTTCCTTGCTGACACCTATGACTATCGTGAAGTGGAGCATGACGGCGAAAAAACGGTGGTCGACATCCAAGGCACGCGCTGGTTCTTGTACAACAGATTGCTTCGCTGTGCTCCCTGGCGGGTGCTGACATGTTGCAAGACCTCTTCCATCTACGCGCGTGCTGACCTGCAAGGGAAGGTGTTGCTCCTCACCTCGCTCGTAGGCTTTTTGCTCATGCTGGGCGCCTCGGTTGTCATCTCGCTTCTTGTGAGGCGCACGCACAACGCGCGCCTCGTGGCAGAACAGGAACTCACCATGGCAGCTGCTGTCCAAACGAAGCTGCTGCGCCAGCCTGAATTCATCTCGCCAACGGCGTCGCTGCATGCCTTCATTCGTCCGGCGCGAGAAGCGGGCGGCGACCTCTACGACTATGCCGAGGTGGACGGAAAACTCATCTTTTGCATTGGCGACGTTTCGGGCAAAGGTATGCCTGCTGCGCTCTTCATGACTCAGGTGGTGTCGCTCTTTCGCAACACGATTCGACAGACATGCGACCCCTCTGCCATCGTCTCTTCCATCAACGATGTGCTGGCCGATACGAATCCCGACATGACCTTCTGCACCCTCTTTGTGGGCATTCTCGACGACGACAAGCTCTACTTCTGCAACGCTGGTCACAACAAGCCCATCCTCTTGCCCACCAAGGCGCCTTGTTCCTTCATCGAGCAAAATCCCAATGTTGCTGTGGGGTTGCTGGGAGGTTTCCCCTACGCATCCGAGGAACTCAAGATGGAGGCAGGAAGCACCTTGCTGCTTTATACGGACGGAGTGACAGAAGCCAAAAACCTCCACAACGAATATTGGGGCGAGCAAGCACTATTGAACGTCTTGGCTCACAGCAGAGCCAACACGCCACAGCAAGAAATCGATGCCATCATGGCTGAACTGACGGCTTTTGTGGGTCATGCACCTCAAAGCGACGATATCACCATCGTTGCTTTACATCGTGTGTGAGTACCCCTCCAATACGAAACACCATTCACTACGAAAAAGAGCGACATCAAGGGCGTGTGACCTTTGATGTCGCTCTTTTTCGTGGTGTGTGCTGCTGAGGGACGTCACTTGCAGACAGGCCGCCATTTTGCGAGGCTGCCGTATCACGTGTTCGTCGGTAGTCCTTTGTCAAAAATTCGGATCTGCGACAGGCATGTCAGACGAGCCCCAAAAGGCGCAACAAAAACAGCGATCGCTCGCCGTGACTCCCCCATCTGCCATGCTATCGAGTTGCCGCAGCACAGCACGCCAACCTTGGCGACAAACGCTATCATCATAACACATTGATTTTGCGTCTCTTTTAGACCAACGCTTTTGTGCATGTTCATGATCATTGATGGCTTCGCACAAGAAACGGAAAGTTTCCGCACGAGAAACCGAAAGTTTCCCGTGCAGAAACCAATAGTTTCCGCACGGGAAACTAGAAGTTTCTGCTGCGGAAACTGGATAGTTCTGCTGCGGAACTGTTTTCGAGCAGCCTATAGCAAGGCGGGGCGGTGGAAGATAAGAGCTGGCCGAGAGCCCTGTTTTTGTAAAGATTTTTCCTCCTTTCGCTTTGGGTGTGGCTCGAGAGATTTTATCTTACTGTTATGTGAAAACAAGCTTGTCTGACTTCATGCTTGACAAAGCAAAGCGAATCGGAGCGGAGATCGTGCAAGACTTCTGACAGCACCCATTTCAGCGTGTCATCGCTGACGGGTGCCAAGGTGGGAAGTGATGGGTCCTGCACGCGGCGGTAGCGCGTGTAGGTGATGTCGAACGTCGTGCCATATTGATGGCAAGATTGCTTGCTTGCATTTCCGTTGGTCTGCTGCAAGCGCGACACATCCTCTTGGCTTCTGAGCACGCTGGTGACAATAAACTTATGCAGCGGAAGTCCCTTAGCATAGAGCGAATCTTGGAAGTTTCTTCCTATCTTCTGGAGCAACAGGGCAGCCCGTGGCACAAGATAGGGGATGCTGCTTTGCATGTTGCCATCGATGCTATAGAAAGGTGAACTGCCTACATACATCAGTTCGTCGCCCCTGGCTTCTGCTTCTTTGCGATCTTGTGGGGGCGTTATGCCACATTGCTTCGCAGCTACAATCTGCACTTCCTGAAGGTCGGGAAAGGCAAGATCGTAGCTCCGAACACCACGTAAGGGGTGGGGCAAATATGATGGCTTCACTGTGGCGCAACGTGCAAACTGTGGGAGAGGGTCCTGACAAGCGTACGGCAGCGACAAGCCGTTCTTAATGGTGTGAGGGAGGAGGGTGTGGGTTAGTGTGTCGTCGTGTTGCACTTCATTCATGTTGTGCACAAGCTCCACGTCCCTAACCTGTGTGAGGAACGAGCCATGAACCATGCGTATGATGAGCAAAATCAAGCAAATCAGCGATGAAATGGCGTAAAATTTATGTTTCAGTGATAGGTTTTTCATTTTTTCGGTCACAAAAATAGTTAAAAAATAGATAATGTGCAAAAGATTTAGTAATTTTGCGCGATAATTCATTCATTCACCCTTTTCCCTCCATCCGCGATGACCGAAAAGCATATTATATTAGAAGATGTTGACCTCGTCATTTTCTATGGCGTGAACAATGTCAATATGCAAATGCTCAAGGCACTCTATCCCAAATTGCGCATAGTGGCGCGCGGCGACATCATAAAGGTGCTTGGAGAGGAAGAGCAGTTGGCTGAATTTGAAGCAAACATACGTAAGCTTCAATCTCATGCCTCAAAATACAACCAACTGACTGAAGAGGACTTGCTCCACATCGTCAAAGGGGAAAAGACAAAACGCGATGGAACGGAACGTGTCATCGTCTACAGCGTTCAGGGAAAACCCATCACCGCCCGCACTGCCAACCAACAAAGACTGGTGGAGGCCTACAACACCAACGACATGGTCTTTGCTACAGGGCCGGCGGGTAGTGGCAAGACGTATACGGCTATCGCACTCGCCGTTCGCGCGTTAAAAAATAAGGAAATAAGAAAGATTATCCTCTCCCGTCCTGCAGTGGAAGCTGGCGAGAAACTTGGCTTCTTGCCTGGCGACATGAAGGACAAGATTGATCCCTACCTTCAGCCACTCTACGACGCATTGGAAGACATGATTCCCAGTCTGAAATTGCAAGAGATGATGCAGCAAAACATCATACAGATAGCACCACTCGCTTTCATGAGAGGACGAACGCTGAACGATGCTGTTGTCATCCTAGATGAAGCACAAAACACTACGTCTGCCCAAATCAAGATGTTCCTGACCCGCATGGGCATGAACACCAAGATGATCATCACCGGCGACTTCACACAAATCGATTTGCCACCGCACACAAAGAGTGGTCTCATCGAAGCGCTTAGCATTCTCAACGGTGTGAAAGGCATTGCATTCGTGGAAATGAACAAGGGCGACATCGTGCGTCACAAACTCGTTACGCGCATCGTTGAAGCCTATGAGAAAGCTGATAAAGAGAAAACTATTCATCATAATCCTAATTTCAATTCTATCAAATCTAATGAAGAAACTACTCCTTCTGATGGGCGCCACGCTAGCCAGCGTGGCGAGCTGGGCAGCAACACTGCCGCAGACGAGTACGAAAGACAACCCTAAGTGGTACTTAATCAAGTACCTCGAAGGAGGTGCTGTCTTGGAAGCCAAAGCCAATGGTGCAGAAGTAAAGACCGCTTCTATGATTGGCTCGGACGACCAAATGTGGCGCTTCGAAGGCACTGAGCAAGGCGGCTACACCATCACCAGTCGCACTGGCAAGGTGCTCTACACCACAACAACGGAGAAGAGTGGCATGTTCCAGTCTTCCACCACAGCCAGCAACAACACCAAATTCGCCATCTCGGCAAGCACTCTTGCTGGCTATACCGACGCATTCGTCATCACCCCCCAGGCAAACAAGTCTGTCTTCATGAACCAGTTCGGTGGTGCCGGTCTCGATAAGTCGCTCGGTCTTTGGACACCAGTTGACAAGAACTGTCCTCTCGTCTTCGTCACCGAAGAAGAGGTTGAATCTCAGATGAAACTTGCCAAACTGCCCCTCATCCCCATGCCCACCGACATCAACGTGCTGTCTGGTTCTGCTAAGATGAGCGACTACGCCACCATCTCCTATCCTGCTGATAGTCTTCAGGCATTGGCTGTGCAATTCACCGAGTTCCTCGGCAAGGTGTCTGGAAAAACCCTCGCTGCACAGAAGGGCGCCAACGCTGGAGCAGGCGTCATCACCCTCAGCATCGACAAGACCATCGAGGGAGATGAAACCTACCAGATCAGCATGGCAGACAACGCATCGGCAAGCATCAAGGCAAGCACCGCACATGGTCTCTTCAATGGTCTGACCACACTTCGTCAGCTCTTCTACGACGCTAAGTTCAACAACAACGGCAACGTGATGCTCATCCAGGCCAACGACAAGCCCCGTTTTGGCTATCGCGGCTTCATGCTCGACATCGCCCGCCACTTCTTCGACAAGAATGAGGTAAAGAAGCTTCTCGACGTCATGGCTATCTACAAGATCAGCAAGATGCACTGGCACCTCACTGACGACCAGGGATGGCGCATCGAGATTCCCGAGTATCCCAAACTCATCGAAATTGGCACCATCCGCAACGGCTCGTTCACCAAGGACTCACCTCGCTTCTACGACGATGCAGAATATGGTCGTGGCATGTACTACACACTCGCCGATCTCAAAGAGGTGGTTGACTATGCCGCTAAGCTCCACATCGACATCATGCCCGAAATTGACCTGCCTGGTCACATGGTGGCAGCCATTGCAAGCTATCCCTATGAGTTCTCTTGCAACCCCAGCCAAGCTATCGAAAACAACGGACAGTACATCGTTCGCATCAACAGCGGTGTGAGCAAGGACGTGCTCAACGTGTCTAAGCCCGAAGTGATGGACTTCCTCAAGTGTGTGCTTGCACACATGGCAGAGGTGTTCCCCTACCCCATCATCCACATCGGTGGCGACGAATGCCCCACCCAAGCATGGCAAAATCGCGTGAATGCCAACGATGCTAACTTCAAGAAGTGGATGAGCGACAACAAGCTGGCTTCAGTCAACGACATTCAGCCCTGGCTTGTCAATGAGTTGGGCGTTTGGCTCAAGAAGGAATATGGCAAAGATGTCGTATGCTGGAACGAGCTCACCAAGCACTGGAACACCGAACTTGAAACGCAACCCATCATCATGTGCTATTCTGACTACGGAAAGAATGCTATGAAGGCTGCTGCCGACCTCAACATGCGCACCATCTACACCGGTTGCTGGCCCTTCTATCTCGATATGTATCAGACCTATGAAGGCAACATCGGACAGGTGGCATCGCATCGTGGCGATGATCCCTACTCTGGCGGTTACGGCAACAATACGCTCCAGGCTGTCTATAATGCTTCGCCCTGCAGCAACACTGCCGACAAGGAATATCTCTGCTTGGGTGTTGGTGCCAACCTCTGGACCGAAACGGTCAACGACAACAAAGAGGCAGAGCATCAGTTCTTCCCCCGCATGATTGCACTTGCCGAAGTGGGATGGACACCTGAACAACAAAAGAACTGGGGTTCTTTCCGCCAGCGTGTGCAGACCCATTTCAAGGTGATGGATGAGTTTGACATCTACTATGCTAAGTATGACTACGACGAACCTGTACTCAGCGACTTGCAAACAGCCCAAAAGGAGGTTGACCGACTCCTGAGCGATGCTCAGCCCGACGCTGTTGGTTATCCCTCATCAGCAGCCTATGCCGCTCTTCGTGATGGCTATGCCAAGGCAGTGGAAACAGACAACGCTGCGCTTCTCTACACAGCCATCAGCACCTTCAAGAGCGCTCCTCTCACCATGCCAGAAGAAGGTAAGGTATACCGCATCATCTCTGGCGCTACACTTTGGGGCAGCAACTATGAGGGTTCAGCTATGTATTTGAACATCGACCCCGTAACGACTGCCAACAACAACCGCTTCCGCTTCCACTACACCCAGCAGACCGAACCCGAAGAACTCTTCGTCTTTGTCAAGGTGGGTGATGGCTACGGCATCCGCACGCGCATGGATAATCGCTACATCCGCCTTGGCGACTTGGATGCTAAGTCAAACTGCGCACTGACGATTGCCGAGAGCAACAAGCAGTATATGGTGCTGCGCCTCGACAGCCCTGCCAAGAAGTATGACAAGGTTGGCTACTACGACTACACACCCGGTCTCCTCACCATCTCTACTGTTGAGGGCTATGCACCTGAGAGCAAGCGCCTCGTGGCATCTAATGATGGCTACATCTACAACAAGACGGACGGCATCGTTGGCGGCACGGCTTGCTGGCGCATTGTTGAGGTCACAGACTTTGCTGCTGAACTCAAAGCTTTGGTCAAGAAGTGCACCATCAAGGGCATCCTCAAGTCAGAACTCGTGGATCCTGCCAGCGAAGAGCTCGAAGCCGCTGGTGTCATCACGGTTGAGACCTACGAAAAGTATGCTGCCATCTATGCCAAGTCTATCGGCAGAAATTTTACACCCACGACCCCAACAGCCATTAAGACTGTTGGGGTCGTGACCCCCGAGCACGACAAGACCTACGACCTCTCTGGTCGCCCCTCTCAGGCGAAGGGCAAGATTCTTGTCAGCAACAACGCAAAGTACATCAACAAATAATCCGTAAGAGCAAACTCGTAAGCCGCACAAAACGTGTTGTGGCAACCAGATGAAAGCTTACTTTCTGTCAGCAAAGAATGAACATACATATTTGATTTACTTTTACAACAAACTATGAATGCTTTAACCAAAACCAACTACAACTTCCCTGGTCAAACAGGCAAGTACTGTGGAAAAACGCGCGACTGCTACTTCATCGGCGACAACCTCATGGTCATGGTTGCAAGCGATCGTATCTCAGCCTTTGACGTCATACTGCCCAAAGGCATCCCCTTCAAGGGGCAGGTACTGAACCGCATCGCAGCTAAGTTCCTCGATGCGACCACCGATATTTGTCCCAACTGGAAGCTTGCATGCCCCGACCCTCAGGTCACGATCGGCATCAAATGCGAAGGCTTTAAGGTGGAGATGATCATCCGTGGCATCCTCACTGGATCGGCTTGGCGCGACTACAAGAATGGTGTGCGCGAGATATGTGGCGTGAAGCTGCCCGAAGGCATGCGCGAAAACGAGCGCTTCCCTGAGCCTATCATCACACCCACCACCAAAGCTGACGAAGGTCATGACCTCAACATCTCGAAGGAAGAAATCATCGCCCAAGGCATTGTGAGCCGCGAGGACTATGAGGTGATGGAGGACTACACGCGCCGTCTCTTTGCTCGCGGACAAGAGATGGCTGCCAAGCAGGGTCTCATCCTGGTCGACACAAAGTATGAATTCGGAAAGCACGACGGCAAGGTCTATCTCATTGATGAGGTGCATACCCCCGACTCCAGCCGCTACTTCTATGCCGAAGGCTACGAAGAGAAGTTTGAGAAGGGCGAACCACAAAAGCAGCTCTCCAAGGAGTTCGTTCGCCAGTGGCTCATCGACCACAACTTCATGAACCGTGAAGGTGACGTCATGCCCGAAATTACCGATGAATATGCCGAACGTGTTGCTGACCGCTATATCGAGCTCTACGAAGGCATCGTGGGCGAGAAGTTCTACAAAACGGACAGCGCCGACAACATTGATGAACGCATCGAAAAGGCAGTCTGCCAATGGTTGGCTGAGAACAACTAATCCGCCGACTCTCTCAAAGAGCATAGTTCATAGTCCGAGACCATTTCGTGCCTGCCGACTGTGAGCTATGCTTTTTTTACGTCTCAACTAAGTATCCCCTCTGTCTCCACATTATTTTTCAACACACAACACAACACACCCCATGAACTGCGAACGGATAAAGCCCTATTCCAACAAAGGAGAGAAGAAGGACCAGGTGGAAGCTATGTTCGACCACATCGCACCCACCTACGACACCCTCAACCACACCCTCTCACTCGGAACCGACAAAGCGTGGCGGCGCAAAGCCATCCGCCTCCTCGCTGTCCATCAGCCCCAAACCATCCTCGACGTAGCCACCGGAACAGGCGACTTTGCCATCCTTTCTGCCCAACTGATGGCAGGCAATCTCACATCAATCACCGCCACTGACCTATCCGAAGGCATGATGCGTATGGGCAGCCAAAAGGTGAAAGCCCTGGGCTTGGATCGGCTAATCAAGTTCCAGCGCGAAGACTGCCTCCATCTCTCCTTCCCCGACAACCACTTTGATGCTGTTACCGTGGCTTACGGCGTCCGCAACTTTCAGGACCTCGAAGCCGGACTTGCCGAGATGCTACGCGTGCTCGCTCCGAAAGGCCATCTTCTCATCCTCGAACTTGCCACGCCACCCCGCTTCCCCATGAAGCAGCTCTTCTGGCTCTACAGCCACGTTTGGATGCCACTCGTCGGCCGATTGGTGAGCAAGGACAAGCAAGCCTACAAATACCTCCCTGCTACGATGGAGGCATTCCCGCAAGGCGAGATTCTGGAGCAGATCCTTCTTCGGGTGGGCTTTTCCAAGGTGCAGTGGAAGCGACTCACCTTCGGCATCTGCACCCTCTATCTGGCAGAAAAAGCATAGCCCTGACCTACATCACCTCCTTCTTTAATCAGAAAACAAAAAAAAAATAAAAGGAAAACCATGACCCAGCAACTCTACGGACTCATCGGGCACCCCCTCGGTCACAGTTTCAGCAAAAAGTTCTTTACAGAGAAATTCGAGCGCGAAGGTATTCCCGCCCAATATATCAACTTCGACATACCCGACCCTCACCAACTCCTCGACGTTGTGAGGGACCATCCAACGCTTAGCGGACTTAACTGCACCATACCTCACAAGCAAGCCATCATCCCCATGCTCGACGAGCTGAGTCAGGAGGCGCAACGCATCGGAGCCGTCAATGTCATCAAAATAACCAGGAGGGAAGGGAAAAACGGAAACTTCCACCTCAAAGGCTACAACAGCGACATCATCGGATTTACACAAAGTCTCAAGCCCCTCCTAAAACCTATCCACCGCCGTGCCCTCGTGCTCGGTACCGGAGGCGCTTCAAAAGCCATCTGTCTGGGTCTCGAAACGCTCGGAATAGATTGGCAATACGTGAGCCGCACAAAAGCCACCTACACCAAAGGAAATGGCGAGGAAGCCACCTCGCTCACCTATGAGGAGGTCAATGAAGAACTTCTGCGCCTCCACCCTCTTGTTGTCAACTGCTCGCCAGTGGGGATGCACCCCTTTGTGGACCAAGCTCCCCTCCTCCCCTACGAGGCTATGAATGCCAGTAACTTACTCTTCGACCTTGTCTACAACCCTCTCGAAACGCTCTTCTTGAAGCGCGGCGCTGCTCAGGGAGCAACAACAAAAAATGGACTCGAGATGCTCTACCTGCAGGCGCTCGCCAGCTGGGATTTTTGGAACAATGCGTGACGCAAAGCCCTCGTTTCGCATCACGCATCTTTCTTCGCTCTGCCCACTTCAACGCAAGGGCGGCGGTCAATGGATTCTGACACGACAGCCCGCCTTAACGCCCGTGAGCACCGAGTTCGTAACGCTCATAAAGTGCTACCAGAAGAACGAAACACTTTCCTTTTTCATGGTGGAGCAGCACTTGGATAGGGGGAGATGACAGTCTACGTGATGGAAATCATAAACAGAAATTTGGCTTCAAGTAGCTTCGATTTCTGCTCTAATTCATTTTTCGTTGAAGGGCACGTCATGATACGCGCCCTTCTTTCTTCCATTTCTTTCATAGGCAGAGTCGTTAGTGCTGTGCTATGAGGAATGGCAGAGTTGGCAGAGACGCTAATGCGTGCTGTGAGGAATGGCAGAGTTGGTTGGGCGTTAGTGCTGTGCGGTGAGGAATGGCAGAGTTGATTGGGCGTTAGTGCTGGATGGCAGTAGAAGTAGCAGCGGTGCTTCTCAGTTTTCGATGACTTTAATTTTTGCAAAGCGAAGGAGGAGTTGTTTGGTGCCAACGTTGTCGAAGAGTACGGTAGCCTTTGTGTCGAGTCCAGCCCCTTCTATGTGGCTGATGCTGCCTTTGCCGAATCGTGGGTGCTCGATGCGGGCGCCAACACTGAGCTGAGGAGAGGTTGGGTGGAGTTGAGTGGTAGGTGGTGGCATCTGTTGTTGTGGAGACGGCAGAGGGGAGATTGGAGTGTTCTGTGGAGTCCGCGTACTTGTGGTTTGGGCAGCCTGAGGGTAGGCAGTATCGGTTTTTGAAAGCGATGACACGCGGCGAAGGTGGCGCGGAGCAGTGGTTGACGATGTGGTTGCAGAGGGTGATGTGGTTGCAAAGGACGATGCCTCGTGGTTATAGCTCTTGGCGCCTTGCGCGGCAGATGCGCTGTGGCGGCTGCCCCATGAGGGGATGGAGTGGGCGCTGCTCGTGTTGGCGGTTTGTTCGGAGCCTTGGATGTATTGAGGGTCTATTTCCCTAATGAATCGGCTGGGTGCGGCATAGTTTGTTTTGCCAAATCTGAAACGTGAGGAGGCGCATGAGAGATAGAGTTGCTCGCCGGCTCGGGTCATCGCCACATACATGAGGCGGCGCTCCTCTTCAAGAGCGCGCGGCCCCTCTTCTCCTGCCTTTTGACTGGGAAAGAGTTCCTCCTCAAGTCCCACCACGAAGACGATGGGGAACTCGAGACCTTTTGCCGAGTGGATGGTCATGAGCGTGACACGCTGTTCGCTGCCAGAATGCTCTTTTTCGGAATGCTCCTCGTCGAGGTCGCTGAGGAGAGCAATTTCTTGCAGATAGTTTGCGAGCAAGGCTGGCTCGCCCTGCTCCTGACGATCCTGGACGAAGGCTGCGATGGCATCGAGGAGTTCTTGTAGGTTTTCTTGGCGTGCGATGTCGTCGGGTTCGTGCCCTCGGTTGATGTCGGCTGAGAGTCCCGACTCCATGACGATGCGCTTGGCAGCGATGAGCGCGTTTTCGGTAAGCGCAACCTGATGGAAGGAACTGATGAGTTGTGCGAAGCGTTGCAGCTTGTCAAGCGCCCCTTTGTTCAGAGCGAGCCCATAGGGAGTGGGGTCTGCTACCACTTGCCATGGGGAGACGCCATGTTGGGAAGCTGACGCGAGGATGCGCCCAACCGTTGTGTCGCCAATGCCTCTTGTGGGGTAGTTGATGATGCGCTTGAGAGCCTCCTCGTCGCGCGGGTTGATCGAGAGGCGCAGGTATGCCACAGCATCCTTGATTTCCTTGCGCTGATAGAAAGATAATCCACCATAGATGCGACAAGGGATTGCAAGGCGTCTGAGCGCCTCTTCCAAGCTTCTGCTTTGGGAGTTGGTGCGGTAGAGAATGGCGATGTCATTGTAGGCATAGTGTTGACGCTGGTGGAGCAGGGCTATGCGGTTGGCCACAACGGCGCTCTCTTCAAAGTCGCTTTGCAACTTATAGAGCCTGATGGGACATCCCTTGTTTTGTTTGCTGTATACGTTTTTGCGTATTTGGTTTCTGTTGTGGGCAATTAGGCTGTTGGCAGCATTGACGATGCACTGTGTGGAGCGATAGTTGCGTTCGAGCTTGAAGAGCTTTGCCTCTTGATAGGTTTTGTTAAAGTGAAGTATGTTGTCGACATTTGCACCGCGGAAGCTGTAGATGCTTTGGGCATCGTCGCCCACCACACAGACACGCTGTCGCTGCGCTGTGAGCAGATGGACGATGCGGTGTTGGGCGTAGTTGGTGTCCTGGTATTCATCGACGAGCACAAAGTGAAAGAGCTGTTCGTATTTGAGGCGAATGTGTGTGTTGCGGTCCAAGAGATAGAATGTGTAGAGCAAGAGGTCATCGAAATCCATAGCATCGGCGAGGCGGCATCTCTGCATGTAACGGAGGTAGATGTCGGCAGTGGCAGGAATGCGCGCCTTGAAATCAGCCTCTTTGATGTCGTGGCTGCTGCGATAGGCATCAGGGAAGATGAGCCGATTTTTGGCATCGCTGATGCGTGCGGCAATGGTGGATGGCTTGTAGGTCTTATCGTCGAGTTTAAGTTCGCGAATGATTGTCTTAATGAGCGACCTGGCGTCATCGGCGTCATAGATAGTGAAGTTGGAGGAGAAGCCAAGCACGGAGCACTCACGTCGGAGGATGCGGGCAAAGATGCTGTGGAAGGTGCCCATCCAGAGGCTTTGTGCAAGTTCAGGGGAGACGAGTTTAGCGATGCGCTCCTTCATCTCTCGTGCAGCCTTGTTGGTGAAGGTGAGGGCAAGGATGTTCCATGGCTTGAATCCTTGCTCCAGCAAATAGGCAATCTTGTAGGTCAGGACGCGCGTCTTGCCGCTGCCAGCGCCGGCAATGACCAGGCTGGGGGCGTCGATGCATTGTACGGCTTCCTGCTGTGCTTCGTTGAGATCGTTGAGGTTCATGTGCGTAGCTTTGAGTGTGTTTCGTGTGGTGGGAGGGAGATTGTGTGTGTGTTGGGAGGGAGAGAGGGATTGAGCGTCCGTGTTGTGTGGGGGTTGGGGTGGAGCAACTACATTACCCATCATCAAGACTGCATGATGAGCTGCAAGAGTATAAGGTTGGCGTGGCCCAGAATGAAGTTGAAGAGCCAGAGGCTATTGCGGCGAAGACCTGCCGTGAGGAGCGCAGATATTCCTCTTTCCCCATCTTGCCTTCCAACAGAGAGTTTGTAGACGAAGGCAGCTATCATGATGTTGAGACACAGAGCATAGGGAAGGAATGCGAACCATGGCGAAGGCACAAGCTTGCCAGTCACCGAGAGCAGTGCGCTGTGGGGCAACAAGGCAGGCAGGGAGAGCAACACACTCAGAGCCACGAACGAGACTATGGCTCGCCAGAGAGGGAGGGATGCAGGCTTCAGGATACCGCATTCTTGCACCATGCCAATGGCAGAAAGGAACAAGATGGCAAGGGGTAGTTTTTCGGCTCCGAGCACATCTGGCATATGGGTGAAGATCCAGCGCAGCGACTCGCCCTCAAGTAGGTTCTGCACCGAGCATCCGAGCGCAGACGCCGTCCAGCTTGCCAGTGGGAGCGAGCATGTGAGAAGGAGTTGCAGGATGAGGATGCCTCTTGCCAATCTGCTCATTCTTCGTCGGGTTTGAGGTTGTCGAGGTCGATGATGTGGAGCTGCAGAGCTCTCACCACGAGTCGTGTGGCGTTGACGCCAGTTCGTTCGTTTGAGGCGAAGAGGCGGTTGATGAGTTCAGCCTGGCGTTTCTCAAGACTCTTCACGCCAAAGGGCATAGCCTTGAGTTGGGCAATCATGTCCTTGGTGTAGCCCAGAGCAAGGTGTCGGAGAAAGCGCTCGTCGTATTCGTCAATGTCGTAGTCGATGAGAGCATCGCTTCGTTCGCTTTCGCCCATGACTGCTTTTTTGAAGCGTGCCACAATCTTCTCCAGAATGGGCTGATTGAATACCAAACGTCTGCCTCCCATGACGTTCATCACATCGGTGTGTGTAAGCATCTCGCCTGTTTTCAGTATGATGCCATCGGCACCCGCATTGAGTGTTTCCACCCAAAGCTTCTCGTTGAGTATCTCGCCCGTGAAGATGAGTACATGGGTGTCGGGATAGCGCGAGCGCACCTGGCGGCAAATCTCGACGCCCACGGTGGTGCTCCCTCCCAATCCGAGGTCGAGGAGCAGCAGTTGTGGCACCTCGATGCGGAAGAGTTTCCATAGTTCGCTCTCGTTTTGTGCTGTTCCGATGATTTGAGCTTCGGGAATGTCGGTTCGGAAGATTTCTTCCGTACCTTTAAGTTCGAGTTTTACATCTTCGACGATGATGACTTTGAAATGGTCCATATCAGAGGGAAAGGGGATTTTTTGGATTTCTTTAGTTGGAGGATCGACGATAGTGTGAGTAACTTTTCATTCTATCTCCCTTTCATTTGTAAAGAGAGGGAGCGTGAAGATGATGGCCTGGTGTGTTGCGAGGAGTCGGAGTCCAGGGTTGTTGTTGAGTTGGTCGATGTCTCTGAGTATCTGTTTGACGCTAAGCAGCGGGATGCGCTGTGGGTCGGGATAGAATAGTTCGTGAGCTTGGGTATCGTTGAAGTGCATGGCGTTGCTGGTGCAGACGATGCGGAGTTGGGCTTGTTTGTTGTTGTCTTGCAGCATCTCGATGTCGAGCTGGAAGTTCAGCTCGTTAGTGAATTGCTGGACAAGATAGGCGAAGAGCTGTGCAAAGAGTTGAGCGAGCAGCAAACGGTCTGCGCAGACTGTTACCATGTTGCCAGGTTGGTGTTCGGAGATGTGTAGTTTGGCAGTCGAATGGAACTTGCGGGTTGCGTTTCGGAACTGCGTTTGTGCCGAAAGGGTGAGCTCTGGGAGTGTTATGTTTTCGCGTCTGTACCCGCTGTGTGCCACTTGGCGTTCTGCCTGGCTGCAGAGCAGGGAGTATAGTTCGCGATAGTAGTCGGAGAGTTCGTTGAGTTGCACGATGTCGTCGTTGTGCAACCCTCCGTTTGCTTGTCCTTCGCCGAGGTTGTCGGTGCACGAAGTTGTGTTTTGAAGCTGCAAGTTGCGCTCAGCCAGTTGACGTATGCGTGCGGGATAGAACATTGATTCGTGCTTGATGGTGCTCAGACAGTTGTCGAGAACCTGATTATGGACGTATAGTCGGTGCTCCTCAAACTTGAGGCGCGCATGTTGGTCGCGCCGGTCGTCGATCTGCTCTTGCAGCGCATCCACCATACCGTCAGCCCGCTTGTGCCTTCGGCGCATGATGAGTGCCGAGAGTCCGACAGCAAGGAGCGAAAGTAGAACCAGGATAACGGTAGTTTGCTTGTTGATGGATTGGGCTCGCTCGAGCTCGTCGCAGTAGGTGGGTAGTTGGCGGTCCTGATGGATGAGTTTGTGCAAGGTGGTGCAGATGCGGTTGTTGTAAGCGTAGAGGTCCCACTCGTGCAAGGCGAGTGCGGCGACAGCAACTTCATTGCGCAGGTTGATGATGAGCGGGAAATCCCATTGTGCCCCCATGCCAAACGCAGTGAGTTCGTAAGGTTCGCTTCCAGAAGCCTGAAGTGTCAGCTTGCTGGAGATGGCATAGAGGGCGGAGTCGGCATAGCAGAGCGCATCGGCATGTCTGCCCTCGATGTTGGCTTGAAAGCAAGCTGCATAGTAAGCCGGAGCCATAGTGGTGTCGGTCAGGGGTGCTGGGGCTTGCGGTGTAGCCTTTGCAGCGTGTGGCAAGCACCATGCGCCAAGCATCCAGACGAGCAGCGATCGCACGCGCGGCAATCGGAAGAAGAAGCGGCTACCCTCTCCCACCCTGCTCTCAATGCCGAAGCTGCATACCGAGAAGACGGCTGCCGTCTTGCGGTATTTCTCGATGATGCCCTTACAGTTCATGAGTCCGAAACCGTGGCCCTTACCTTCGGAGTGGTTGGAACCGATTTTGCTGGCATCATAGACCTTAGATGAGAGGATCGTCCGTATGTCTTCTTCGCTCATGCCGCATCCGGTGTCGCTCACGGAGAGTTCGACGTATTGCTCAGTGGCAGAAGCTTCGATGCTCACGCGCCCACCGGGAGGCGTGAACTTTCGGGCATTGTCTGCCAGGGTGTTGAGCATGAAAAGGGTGAGCGCCTCGTCCGCTTTGACCTGGAGGTCTGTTGCAGCAACGGAGAACTGCACGCCCTTTTGGTCGAAAGCGAAATGACCCATACGGAGCAGTTGGAAGAGTGGTGCCAAGGGGAGCGTGGTGACGTGGAGCGAGAGGCTTCCCTGTTCGATCTTTATCCATTGTGTCAGGATGTCGTTGTAGGCAATGATGCGGTCGCACAGCTCGCATACGTATTGCAAGCGGTGTGCCAACCGTTGGCTCTCGGGTCCTTCTTGCTTCATGCGTCTCACCTCGTGGATGATGCGGTCGAGCAGTGGTGTCACGGCTTGCACAAGCGCCACCTTTGCCCGGCGCTCCACGTTGCGCTCTTTCTGCAACTCAATCTGCTTGGCGCAGGAGCAGCACTCCTCCTCCACCTCCTCAAGCTCTTCGGAGAGCGCTTCCAGTCGCTGTTGGTCGCGGCGCAGCACCACGGTGCCCTTCTCGCCTTTCGTTTTCAGGTGCTTCCCTCCGTTGTGGCGCTTCATCGTGAGAAAGAGGTAGGCAACGAGAACCACCACAAAAACGAAGAGCAAGGCGGCAGCCACAAGAAGGTGATGCTGCACCTCGTTCTCCTCTTCGAGTTCTTGCATGCGACTCTCCATCTCGCGGTTTTGCGTGGTGCTTTCGAGGATGTCGAGGTAGATGTTGCGGTTGTAGTCGCTCGCCTGCTTCCATCCCATAGCGCTGTAAAGCAGACTTATTTGCTGCCTGATGCCAGACATCCAATCGGGCACGGTTATGACGTCAGGATCGTCAATCCACTTGCGCTCGATGCTCGTGGGTGCCGCGCTCCCTGCGTTGCCTTCTTGGCAGGTGAAGGTTCCGCCGAGCAATGCTTCGTCGCACAGTTTGAGGCTATCCTGGCTGTAGGGATAGTATGTTTTGTGGTGTTCGTTCACGCAAGCCAAGGCACATTGGAGTGCATAGAGTGCCCCTTCGTGGTTGCTCATGTCTGCCATGATTTCTCCTATAGTGCGATAGACACAAGCCGTTTGGAACAAATCTCCGTGGGCATGAAAAAGCTGCAAGGCATGCTCCGCCAATGCCAGCGGAAGGAGTGAGTCGGAGGGTTGAACGCCTTCAGCCATCCAGCTGAGGTGCTGCCCATAGAGCATGGTGTAGGCGTCGGGGTAGGCATCGCGGATGATGGCGCGGTCGGATGGCGTCTTCAGTCGCACGGCAAGTGCTTGCAGCGCATTGGCTTCGAAGTAGGTCACCTGACAGCGTCGTGCCATAGCGAAACAGTGTATGAGGTAGTCAAATTCTTGTTTCACCACCTCGCATGGGTCGCCCTCGACGAGTCCGCCAGACCCCATCATGTAGCTGTAGTAGAGCCATTGTGTGGTGTCGTTCAGCACTTGGTCTCGTTCCTCTATCTGCCTCATCTCTGCTTTGGCAAGCGAGTCTTGCTGCTGATAGTAGTAATAGGTGGAAGCGATGATGTGGTATTCCGACCATGCCTGCAAATAGACGTAGCCATCCATCTCCTTGAGCTGCGTCGCCTCCTCCTCGATGCGGTCGATGTGGCGCAGTGCCCTGCTTCGAGCCTGGAAGAACCCCATGCCGTCGCCGATGCGTTGGCACACCTTCATGCGCATGACGTCGGCTTGGAGCAGTGTGATCTCGTTGTCGGTGGTCATGGGCACGGTGTCGAGCAGCTTGAGGGCATGGGCATAGTCCATCTTTTGGTAGCGTTCGTAGGCGAGCACACCGAGCGCCCTGCCGTACCCCTCCTCGTAGTTCTTGTCTGCCATCATCGAATGCCGCGCCAAGGAGGCTGCGCTGTCGGCATCGGCATAGCGCATACGTATGGCTTGGCGGCAAAGCGAGTCTGCCGTCCTCCTTGCTTGCTCCTGTTTGCCTCCGTTGCAGGCAAGGAGGAGCAGCACGAGCGGTATGAGCCATAACTGTTTCATGCCCGAAGCGTTGTGCCTTTGTTCTTTCTGGATTTCTTTCTTTCCTTATTATATACTAATCCTTCCAGCTTTCTTTCCTTTCATTTATTCTATTTCTCCTTTGAGCAGTTGCTCCATCTCGTCAAACTCTTTCCCCATGTTGAGGTTGAGATAGATGCGATAGAGGGGAGCGCCCCATCGCTGCTTCTCGGCAGGGCGAAGCTGGCGCAGCCGTTCGAAGGTGGGGCGTGCCGCAGCATACTTGCGCAGCAGGATGGCTCGGTCTTTTCTGCACTGCGGACGCTTGAGGTCATAGCATGCCGTTTCTGCAAATTCGAGGGCGTCGTTGAATTGCGACAAGCCTTTGTTGTAGAGCGCTTCGGCATGCAGGCTGTCGCGCACCAGAGTCGAGTCGCACATGGCAATGCAGTTGTTCCAGTCTTCTTTGTGGAGATACATCAGCGACTTGGCGTACCAATAGAGCGGGATGTCCTGAACACGATGTAGCATCGTGTCTGCAAGTTCTATGCCATAGTCATACTGTTGGTGCTGCTCGAAGTGCGAGATGAGAGAAGAGAAGAAGTAGTCGTGCTTGGGATAGCGTTCGCATCCATCATATACCTCATCCATCCAGTGGGCGGTGTCGTTGAGTTCCTGATAGCACCTCACCTTGTATTCCTGCAGTTTGGGGCGCATCGCTTCTTCTGCTCCTTCTATGGCTCGGTCAATGTAGTGCAGTGCTTTGCCGTATTGTTTGGTGTTGTAGGCAGAGATCGTGGCATAGAGGCACGCCTTCGCCATCAGCGTATCGCTACTCAGATGGTCTTGGCTCCTGAGCAAGTCGCATCCGACCATGTCTACATAACGTGTGAGGAAAGGTAGCGCCTTGGCATAGTCGCCCTTGCGCAGATAGAACCGGGCTCCCACATAGAGGTTGGGCCGACACTGCAGCATCGTGCTGCGACTCTTGCTGGCATAGCGCTGCGCAATGCGCCCCTTTCGGTTGGGCAGTCTGTCTACGCTGTCGCAAAGCAAGGTGTAGGAGGTGGCATCGAGCAACGAACTGAAGTAGACAACCGTATCGTACTTCTGTTTGAGATAGGCTTTGAGGTTTTCAGCCTCATTCTGTCCCAGACAGAGCATCGCCTGCGTGAAGTGCACCTCAGCTTGCTCCTCGTTTGTCATGTCATATTGGTGGAAGGCGCTGTCGAGCAGCACCACATGATTGCGCCAATCCTTCTTGTCCTTGATGGCTTGGCGAGCGCGCTTCAGCAGCGTCTTCAACGGAATCTGCTTCTCCTTCTCATCCTTGGCTGCCGCAGGAGCAGCAAGAATGAAGAAGAGAAGCAGCGGCATGAGGGCTTTCGTAAAGTAAGATGACATCACTTGGCTTCGTCTTGATAGCGGTTGCCGAATCGAAGGTGGGTGAGGTCGACAGAGTTGGGGTCGACACCCTCACGCAACTTGACGATGGTTGTTGGATTTTCTTCACGATCGATGAGCACCACACCGTCTTCTCTGGGGCAGAGCAGGAACTTATCCTTGCGTGGGGTGACCTGCAACTCGGCTTTCTCTGCTCGTGACCAGTAATTATAGTCATGCCCCACTATGCAGTATCTCTCCCAGTAGGGCCAATTGTCGTTGCGCATCGAGAATGGTGCCCCATTGTCGAAAACGCCCTCGAAGTAGCGGCTGTTGAGCGAATAATCGTAGATGTTCGTGTCCCACTCTCTTTCGCCTTTATATCGGAAGCGCAACTCACGGTTCTTGACATGACACTCTGCCCGATGATAGATGTATTCGAATGGACTGACGTGGCCATTATGATAGTCGACCTGTCCATATTGGTTGATGGGTGTGTTGTCGTAGTAGTCCACCTGATAGACATAGAGCCAAGACGTGCCGATGAATTCGTTGTCGAACTTCAAATGCGTGTCGTGCGTGTCGTAGCGCACTTCGCAGCAGGGGAAACGATAATAGTAGTACATGCCAAAGTCGCCAAACCATTCGCCTTGCAGCCTAAAGGCTATAGAAGTGTCTTCGTCGCAAGAAGTCAAGCACGAACCACTGAGCAGCACTGCTGCCAGTGTCAACATTTGTTTAATGGAATTTTTCATTGTATGTTCACTTTTTTTATTTTTTGCAGTATGCCGGGCAAGCACCCGTTTTTCCCCTCAAAAGGTCTTGTGGAAATTATACTTTTTCGTGCAAAAATAGCAACTTTTCGCTTTTCCTCCAAATCTTTTACAAACTATTTAGGAAAAAGACGTGGTTGTTTGAAGAAAAAAATGTACCTTTGCATACGAAACAACAACCAACAAACGCGACAAACGCAACAAGGCACTTCCGCATCTCAAAACGGACGTTGTTGCGCTGTCTCCACACATCATTTATATTAAACGTATGTCAAGCAGCCTGAGATTCCAGGTCGTCGCCGAGGCTTTCAAAAAGAAACCGGTTGACGTTCCTAATCGCGAAGACCGCCCAAGCGAGTTCTTTGCAAAATATGTGTTCAACCGTCAGAAGATGATGAAATATCTCTCCGACGATGTCTATCGAAAGATGTGCGACGTCATCGACAACGGAGCCCGGCTCGACCTTCAAACTGCCGACCAAGTGGCTGAAGGCATGAAGAAGTGGGCGATGCAACTCGGCGCCACACACTGCACCCACTGGTTTCAACCTCTCACCGAAGGCACCGCCGAGAAGCATGACGGCTTCGTGGAGCACGATTGGAAAGGGGGCATGGTGGAAGAGTTCACCGGCAAACAACTCGTGCAACAGGAACCCGACGCCAGCTCCTTCCCCTCTGGTGGCATACGTTCCACCTTTGAAGCACGAGGCTACTCGGCATGGGACCCCTCGTCGCCCGTCTTTGTCATTGGCGACACCCTGATGATTCCCACCATATTCATTTCCTACACGGGAGAGTCACTCGACTACAAGGCTCCACTCAAAAAGGCTCTCAGCGCCGTCGACAAGGCTGCCACTGCCGTGGCACAATACTTCTATCCCGACACCACAAAGGTCATCTCAAACCTTGGATGGGAACAGGAGTATTTCCTCGTCGACGAAGACCTCTATGCCGCGCGACCCGACCTGCTCATGACCGGACGAACACTCATGGGCCACGACTCGGCACGCAACCAACAGATGGACGACCACTACTTTGGCTCTATCCCACCCCGCGTGGCGGCGTTTATGAAGGATCTCGAAATCAGGGCACTCGAATTGGGCATCCCTTGCAAGACACGTCACAACGAGGTAGCACCCAACCAGTTTGAGTTGGCTCCCATCTTCGAGGAGACCAACCTTGCCATCGACCACAACATGCTCATCATGAGCCTTATGAGACGCACTGCACGCAAGCATGGTTTCCGCTGTCTGCTGCACGAGAAACCCTTTGCTGGCATCAACGGAAGCGGCAAGCACAACAACTGGAGTCTTGCCACCGACACCGGCATCCTGCTGCACGCACCTGGCAAGACACCGCTCGACAACTTGCGCTTTGTCACCTTCATTGTCGAAACGCTCATGGCGGTGCATCGCCATGGCGGACTGCTCAAGGCTTCCATCGTCTCTGCCACCAATGCACACCGTCTGGGCGGACATGAGGCACCGCCTGCCATCGTCAGTTCGTTTCTCGGCACTCAGCTCTCTGAACTCCTCACAAAACTAGAGGAGAGCGACAACGACGAGCTCTTCAACCTCTCGGGCAAGCAATCCTTCTCGTTGGGTATTCCACAAATTCCGGAGTTGCTCCTCGACAACACCGACCGCAACCGCACCTCACCCTTTGCCTTCACCGGAAACCGCTTTGAGTTCCGCGCTGTGGGCAGTCAGGCAAACTGCGCAGCCGCGATGATTGTGCTCAACACCGCTATGGCAGAGGCGCTCAACCATTTCAAAGAACGGGTAGACGCACTCATCGCCAAGGGGGAGGATAAGATCAAAGCCATCCTCAACGTCGTGAGGGAGGACATCAAGTCGTGCCGCGACATACGATTCGACGGCAATGGCTACAGCGAAGAGTGGCGACAGGAAGCTGCACGTCGCGGACTCGACGTCGAAACGTCTGCTCCGCTCGTGCTCGACCACTACCTCGACCCAGAAACCATCCGCATGTTTGAGTCTATGAATGTGCTCACCAAGGCAGAACTCGAGGCACGCAACGAGATTAAGCTCGAAACCTACATCAAGAAGATTCAGATTGAGGCACGCATCTTCGGCGACCTCTGTCTCAACCACATCGTGCCCGTTGCCACACGCTACCAAAGCCAACTCATCGACAACGTATCCAAGGTGCAGTCCATCTTCAAGGCTGAGCAAGCGGCAACACTCAGTGCCAACAACGTCACGCTCATCGAACACATTTCTGAGCACAATGCGTTCATCATCGAACACGTGCAGAAACTCATCGACGAACGACGTGTTGCCAACCGAATACCCACCATACGAGAGCGTGCTATTGCCTATCACGACAGGGTGGCTCCCCTCCTCGAGACCATCCGCTATCATGTGGACCATCTTGAGCTAATCGTCGACGATGAACTATGGCCACTGCCCAAATACCGTGAGATGCTCTTCATCCGATGAATCCCGCATCTGTTAGCGACAACAATTATAGTTTTCGCATCTAAGCACAACCACACTTTTCCCGCACAGAAGATTCCGTTCCGTGCGGGATTTTTTCGCTTCCGCTGCGGAAACAAAAAGTTTCTGCTGCAGAAACCGAAAGTTTCTGCTGCAGAAACCGAAAGTTTCTGCTGCAGAAACTGAAAAGTTCTGCAGCAGAAACTGAAAAGTTCTGTAGCGGAAACAATCTTCGATAGAAACAAGAAACCCCACAAGTACCCGAACGAGTACTTGTGGGGTTTCTTGTTTATGATTGTTTCTGGGTCTGATGTCTTATTTCTCGAGACACTTCTGGACGAGTTCCTCGATGGCGCTGCCGCGAAGGTTACGCTTGAGGATGGTGCCATCAGGACCGAAGAGAATGATTTGTGGGATGCCCAGAATGCCATAAGCGTCGCTTCCTGCCTTCTGGGCATTGAGAATCTGTGGATAGGGGATGCCAAGCTGCTCGATAGACTTGAGCGTGGCTGCTGGTTGATCCCATGTGGCAACACCAAGCACTTCAAACTTGTCACCCTTATATTTGTTGTAGATCTCGATGAGGTTAGGTATTTCTGCCTTGCAGGGACCACACCAGCTTGCCCAGAAGTCCACCAAGACGTACTTACCCTTGCCAACATAGTCGCTCAACTTCTGCACCTTGCCGTCATATTCAGCCTCGAAGTCCACAAACATCTTGCCCTCACCTGTTGCACTGCTAGCATCTTCTGCCTCTTTGCGTGCCTTCTCATAGGCCTCCATCTGTGCCTTGATCTTTTCGCGCAACATTTCAAGGAAGGGACGGATACGACCATTCTTCACCTCTTCTGATGATTCGTTGATAGCCTTGTCATCATCATTCATGATGAGGGCATAGTATGCAACGCATCCCTCGTCGCCCTTATGGGCATCAAAGTAGTCGCTCACCAACTTGCTGCGCTCCTTGCTCTTAGCTTCAAATTCTGCACGAAGAGCGGGCAACTTTTCGTTTCGCTCTTCTTCGCTCATCTGAGAAAGGCGGGCGTTGATGTCACTGACGAACTCGCTCAGTTTGACTGCCGACTCGCTCATCACTTTGTCGGCTGCATTCCATTCTGCGTAGAACTTGCTACCGTCGATGAAGTATGAGCGCTCGTCGAAGGTTATCTTGGCACTTTCACCAGGCACGAGCAGCGTCTGCATCTGCATGGGCTTGCCGTTGGACATGGTTGCTGTGAAATATGCCACACGAGGCCCTGTCAGGTTTGCCTTATAGCTGAACTTACCCTTCTTGAGGACAACAGAGTCGGTGGGCTGCTGAGGCGTGTCGCCCTTTTCGTCTTGGATGAAGATGTACACCTTCTCAGTGCTTGCTCCATTCACGAGCTCTGCATCGATCTTGCAAGGCTTTTGAGCCGTTGCGCTTAGCATGGCGAAAGATGCCATAGCCGTCAGAAAAATTCTTTGTTTCATGTTCTTTATTATAGTATGTTATTTCGTTTTCATCGTGCAAAGTTAGAAAGAAAAGGCCGAATGGGACTAAAAGTTGCGTTTTTTTTTCCAAATTTAAGAATTATTAAGTGAGAAACAAGTATTTGGTGAACAAAATGCGCAATAGCGCGACTTTTTGCGCCCGATGCGGCTACGCTCTTGTCTGACGCTATGCCGAAGGGGGAGCCTGCGGCGGCAGATGGTCCAGCCTTTTCGGTGCTTCACAAACAGATAAAAAAATAGAGAGGCTATGCGAATAGTCTCTCTGTTTTTGTGAGCCTCTTGTCGGATTCGAACCAACGACCCCGAGATTACAAATCACGTGCTCTGGCCAACTGAGCTAAAGAGGCGGGTGGGAAAGCGGTCTGCATCGCGCCGCTACAACCGAGTACCTTTGCTGCGATCAAGCCCTGGAGGATTCCTAAGGAGCATGCCGTACAGGACTTTCCCGTTTTGCGAGTGCAAAGGTAGGGAGAAAAATCGAATCTACCAAATAAAATGATAGTTTTTTTTCATTTTCTTGCTTTTCACGTTCAAAATGACTACTTTTGCGGTGAGAATGATGGCATGTACCTTGCATCGCATCCGCTCCGAGAGAATAGTGAACTCCTGCCAAGTATGTGATCGGAGATGACATACATGTCTGAGCATGTGCCGGGCTGGGCTGATTAGATATAATGAGCACTTACACTTAACCACAATGAAAGAATGGAACGATTAAGACTGCACGACACGTCGTTTGTGGACCTGATGGCGCGCCGCATCTTTAATGTGCTGCTGGTGGCAAATCCTTACGATGCTTTTATGCTTGAGGACGACGGCCGCATCGACGAGAAGATATTTGCTGAGTATGCCAAGTTAGGACTGCGGTATCCTCCGCGTTTCACACAGGTTGCTTCGCGAGAAGAGGCAGAACGCGAGATGAAGCGCGGAAGCTATGATTTGCTGATTTGCATGCCAGGAACGGACAACAACGACGTCTTTGACATTGCTCGCAGTATCAAGGAGCGCTATCCTAAGGTGCCTATCGTGGTGCTGACACCGTTTAGCCACGGTGTGAACAGACGCATGGAACAAGAAGATTTGAGCATCTTCGAATATGTTTTCTGCTGGTTAGGCAACACTGAACTGTTGCTCTCTATCATCAAACTCATCGAGGACAAAATGAATCTGAAGCACGACACAGAGGCTGGCGTGCAGATGATTCTACTGGTGGAGGACAGCATACGATTCTACAGCAGTTTGTTGCCTTTGCTCTACAAGTTTGTCTTGCAGCAGAGTTTGCTCTTTGCCAGCGAAGCACTCAATTCACAGCTCGAGCAACTGCGCATGCGCGGACGCCCAAAAATCGTGTTGGCGAGAAGCTATGAGGAGGCAATGGACCTGTGGGAACAATATAAAGAGAACACGCTGGGCGTGATTTCCGACTGCAAGTTTCCGCGCAAGGGCGAGAAGGACGAACTGGCAGGCTATCGCCTTCTGTCGCAAATCAGAAGGGAGGACCACTATATACCATTGGTGCTGGAGTCGAGCGAAACGGGTGCCGGCACACTGGCTGCCAACTGCCATGCGCGTTTCATCGACAAGAACTCGAAGAAGATGGACGTGGATCTAAGAGGCATTCTGACACGCTACTTCGGTTTTGGAGACTTCATTTTCCGCGACCCTCAGTCGCTGAACGAACTGGTACGAATCAGAAACCTGAAGGAGTTGCAAGACAACATCTTTACGGTCCCAAGAGAGTCGTTGCTCTACCACATCTCCCACAACAACGTGAGCCGATGGCTCTGTTCGCGCGCCTTGTTCCCCATCAGCGAGTTTCTGAAACACATCACATGGGAATCTCTCCAGGACGTCGACGCCCACCGTCAAATCATCTTTGATGCCATCGTGAGCTACCGTAGAATGCGCAACCAGGGTGTCGTGGCTGTGTTCCAGCGAGAACGTTTCGACAAATACAGCAACTTTGCACGCATCGGCGAAGGCTCGCTAGGCGGTAAGGGCAGAGGTTTGGCTTTTCTCGACCACATCATTCAGCGCCATGAGGACTTGAACGAGATGAAAGGTGTGGAAGTGATGATACCCAAGACGGTGGTGTTGTGTACGGATGTCTTCGACGAGTTCATGGACACGAACGAACTGTATCAAGTGGCACTGAGCAACAAGCCTGACGACGAGATTCTGCAGTATTTCCTCCATGCCCGCCTGCCCCAATCGCTCATTGGCGACTTGATGGCTTTTCTGGATGTGGTGAAGTCGCCCATAGCGATTCGCAGTTCGTCGCTCCTGGAAGACTCACACTACCAACCTTTCGCTGGCGTTTATTCTACCTACATGATACCGATGGTGGACGACCCCTACGAGCGCCTGCGCTTGATATCGAATGCCATCAAGGCGGTCTATGCAAGTGTCTATTTCCAGGGCAGCAAAGACTATATGATGGCTACGAGCAATCTGATTGACCAGGAGAAGATGGGCGTCATCCTTCAAGAGGTGGTTGGTCAGACGCACGACAAGTACTTCTACCCTACCTTCTCCGGCGTGGCGCGAAGCGTGAACTACTACCCCATCGGAGCCGAGAAGGCAGAAGAAGGAACGGTGAATCTCGCGCTTGGACTCGGCAAGTACATTGTGGATGGCGGCGTGTGTCTCAGGGTTTGTCCTGCCCATCCTGACCATGTGCTGCAGACGAGCGAGTTGGAGATAGCATTGCGCGACACGCAAACCCATTTCAATGCTCTTGACCTCACTTCGGCTGACATGGCATTTGAGGTGAACGATGGCTTCAACTTGAAGAAGCTTTCTGTGCGCGAAGCTGAAGGACATGGGACGCTGCGCTACATCTGCAGCACCTTTGACCCCTGCGATCAGGTGCTGCGCGATGGCTTCTATGAAGGCAAAAGCCGCAAGGTGATCACGTTCATCGGCGTGCTTCAATATGATGTATTCCCCTTGCCTCGCTTGTTGCAACTGATTCTGAAATATGGCGAGGAGGAGATGCGTCGGCCCGTTGAGATTGAGTTTGCAGTGAACCTGAACGACGACAGGACGGGCATATTCAACCTGTTGCAGATTCGCCCCATGGTGGACAACCGTATGCTGCTGGACGAAGACCTGACCAAGATTGCCGACGAGGATTGCCTGCTGCGCTCGCACAGTGCCATAGGCCACGGCATCATGTCCGACCTCACAGACATCATATATGTGAAGACGGAGGGGTATCTGCCTTCGATGAACCAGAAGATTGCTGAAGAGATTGAGGGCATCAACAGAAAGATGATTGACGAGGGACAAAACTACGTGCTCGTTGGTCCTGGACGTTGGGGCAGCAGTGACCCATGGCTTGGTATTCCTGTTAAGTGGCCTCACATCAGCGGTGCAAAGGTCATTGTGGAGTATGGTTTGGACAGTTTCCAAGTGGATCCGAGTCAAGGCACACACTTCTTCCAGAATCTTACTTCACTCGGTGTGTGCTATCTGACCATAAACGAATTCAGGCAGGACGGATTGGTGCGTTATGCCGTCTTGGACAAGCTCCCGGCTGTGCATGAGACAGAGCATGTGCGCCATGTGCGCTTTGCATCTCCTTTCACCGTCAAGGTGGACGGGCTGCACTGCGAGGCAGTGGTGCAGGTGTCGTGACCTTTCTGTCCAAGAAGAGTGCAACAGAAAAGGCGGCGAGAAACGGGTGTTCTTTTCTCGCCGCCTTTTGGCTTTCCTTATTTCTTGAGGAGACGAGCAAGGCGCTCTCCAAGACCGATGGTGTAGCCTTCCGACTGGAAAACGATGCGGTTGAAGGTGTCGGCAATGACAAAGAGGGGGGCTGTGCCACTGAGTTGCAGTTCGGCTGAGAGTTGCTCGTAGATGCTACCCGTCGCGTCTACTCCGAAATGGGTATGGGTGGGGAGTCCCTCGAAATCAGAGAGGTTGGTGAAGCGTGCTGCGCCACCGACGTTGCGGAAGAGCAAGATGAGATGTCCGCCCCAAGCATCCAGTTCTTTCCTTGCTGCAGCGATGTCGCGAAGGGTGTGGTTGGTGGGTTCATTGCTCGGCTCGATAAAAGCGAGCACGAAGTAGCCGCGACCCGTCGTGGAAAGAATGGATCTTAGGCGATTGGTTTGGAGAGCTTGTTCGCGGCAAGAGGATGATCCAAGGACGTCGGCGTCAAGAGGAAGATAGGAAGATTCGCTATTGAGGCTTCCGATGACTTGCAGTCCTTCTTTGGGTTCGCGCAAGATGAGCGGAATGTGGCATTGTTGGTTTTCCTTCAGAGCAAACACCTGCGAATGGGTGAGCACACTTCCGTCTGCCATTCTTGTGCCCGTAGTGAGCAGGTAATCGCCCGCATCAAGTGCTTGAGGCTCTTTGAAAGTGCTGCTCCACCTGCCGTCCTCTGGATAGTAGAGAAGACGTGGCGCACCGTCAACGAGGCGCGAGAGGGAGAAATGAGTGTAGCACTTTGGGTCGGCATTCCAAGACAGCGGTTGCCAGTCGAACGTGAGCTTGCCCGTGGTTGCCACAGTGGTGTTGGTGTCAGTGAAAGAGGCGTCGACCCACTGCATAGCATCAAGGGAGAGGTATTGCACTTTGCCTGTTATGGCATCGATGCGGGCGGGATGACCAAAGGTGCGACAGAGGGCAACAAAGAAGATGTCGCGCGATCGCTCATCGGTGTGTCTGTTGTTCCAGACACCCATCGGTTGCATACGCAGCGCTTGCGGATTGCGTGCGCCATCTGTGTGGACGTTCTGTCTGACCCAGTCGAACATCGCCGCTGGTCCATCGTGACGAAATCTGACTTGAAGCGAATCCGGCACTTCTGCCAACAAGGGGGCACGGAAAGGCGTGAGTTGCTCGTTGAGCACGCGCGGACAACATACATTATTATAGTATATAGTATCAGGTAACATCCCCGATGGTGCTGGCGCATTGAGTAAATGGTCGTTGAGGACGTCAAGCGTGACATCACGAAGATCCTTCTGTGAGAGTGTTTCGAGAAGACGTACGGCGGCTTCTGTCGGATGGTCGGTAAGGAAGGAGAAGACGGTGTGATGATTGCCTCTGGCTTCAGACAAGAGACGTGCAAGGCGGTCGGTAGCGAGTGTGCTCTTGCTCGACAGTGTCGTAGCCCATTGCCGCACCTTATCGAGCGAGAAGGTGTTCTCATAGGCATGGCGGATGGAGTCTTCGTATGCGAGGCGTTGGTCGTTGGTCTGCCGCTGTGCATCTGTGACGGTGGGTGTGGTGTTGCGCTCGGCAGGCGGTACTACGTCAAGATCGAATGAAAAGTGTTCGCCGCTCTTGTGACTAAGTTGAATCGGCAGCGTGTTGCTGTCGCTCATCCTGCAAAGAGAGAAACCGTAGTGCCCATGGTGGTGCGCCCAAACCATAAGGTCACCCAAGCCAGCCTGGATGCTCGTTGTGCCTTGCGTGTTAGTGCGTTTGGTGGCAAAGGTGAAGAACTCTGCATAGTTGTAGATCTTGAACTCAACGGTTGCTCCCGGCACAGGCTTTCCCTTTTCGTCCACCACCAACACCTCGCGTTCACGAACTGGAGCGTAGGTCTCGGTCACTGCAATCTCGGTGTAGCAAGGCGTGCGCTCGATGATCTGTTCTGGTCCGGTGTAGTTGCCGAAGGCTTTTGTGTGCATGAGCATGCTGCGCGAAGCTGGTAGGTTGAACCAAGCCAGGTCGAGCACCGGTTCGGGTTCGCAAGCACCAAGAAAGCGCCACGTTCCATCTACCCACGCCTCCACCCACGCATGATTGTCGTCGGTGTGTGCCCAGCGTGGCGTGTAGACCTGACGAGCCGGTATGCAGACAGCTCTCAAGGCTGCCACCAGCAATGTGGACTCCTCGCCACATCGACCATAGGCAGTGCGTATGGTGGCAAGTGGAGCACTGGTTCGCTCGTCGCTTGGTGTATAGGTCACATGCTCATGACACCAATGGTTCACCTCCAGCACAGCTTGTTCCATGGTCAGTCCCATGACTCGATTTTTGAGTGCCTCGTAGAGGAATAATCGAGAAAGGTCGAGGTTTTCATTGTTCACACGCACTGGCAGCACGAAGTGGCGGAACTCACGCTCTGGAATATGGGCTCCCCAAGGCATAGTTTGTCGCGCTTGCATGGTTGTCTCAATATTTTGCATCCAAAAATGGCGGTCGTAGTCAACACTGTCGGGCAAAGGCATGGAAGCATAGAGAAAAGCGAGTGCTTCTTGCGCTTGCTTTGATGAGTCTTGACTTGCCAATGGCTGACCATACGTACTGATAACGGCCAAAGATGCGATGCAGGAAAAGAATATCTTTTTCATGAAAAAAACAATGTCTTATACGATGGAGAGTGATGGAAGGGCATTGTCCTGTTTGAAAGGGAGAGAGAGGATAGCAGGTTATGCAATGGAGAGCGATGAATGCTTGTCTTTGCTTTACTGTATTTTGTCTTGAATGGCATCTACGATTTGTTTCACTACTGCCGCACTTGTGTTGTGCTCACCTTTATGGCGTGCCGAACTGTGTATCTCGTGGCACCGCGTCTCATTCAGGATATGGGCAGCATTGGACGGATTGACACCTGCCCCAGGCATGACGATCAAGCGCCCTGCTGCCAGTTGATTGAGGCGGCTCAACAATGGTATTCCCTCGGCAGCCGTAGGGGCTTGTCCAGAGGTGAGCAGGCGTTCGCAGGACAAAGCGATGATTTGCTCCAAAGCAGTTTCGGGATGGCGGCAGTGATCGAACGCCCGATGGAAGGTGACAGCCATAGGGCGCGCCGCTTCAACAAGCGCCCTGCAGTGCGTCACATCGATGTCGCCTTCTGGCGTGAGCGCTCCTATGACCACACCATCCACTCCTGCTTCCTTGCAAAAGGCGATTTGCGTGTGCATTGTGTCAAACTCCTCCTCTGTGTAAACAAAGTTACCTTCTCGGGGACGTATCAGCACATGCAGACGTATTCCTTCTATCTTGCGCGCTTCAAGGATATCTTCTTGGCTTGGAGTGAGACCGTCCAACTCCAATGCACGACACAATTCAATACGTCCAGCTCCGCCTTTTGCTGCCTCCAACACACTGTCGAGACTGGCGGCACAAACTTCAAGCATCCGCATGGCCTACAATATAATCTTAATGACGAGGTCTGGTTCGTCGGTGGGCAAATCAGTGAGCAGAATGCTCTGTTTCTTCTTGCTCTTGGTAATGGAGAGTTCCGCATCATTGTTCAGGCAGATGGCATTTTTGATTCGTGTGCCAGCAGACAAACGAATCTCCTGTTGGTCGTTTGCCAAAAGGTGCAGGTAGACCACATCGCCCTTGCGTGTGGCAACGATGTTGGGCGACGCATCAAGCAGCGTAGCGGCGAGGAAGTCATTACCGCCCTTTGTGGCATAGATGCTCTCACCATACTTTGCCAGCCACTGTCCCATCTCACGCAGGCGCTTCACAGCCACAGCCGGCAGTTCGCCGTTGGGTTGCGGTCCGACGTTGAGCAGCAAGTTGGCACCCTTGCCAGCCGTGCGCACAAGCAGGTGTATCAGTTCCTTCGTCGTCTTGTAGTTTTGGTCTATAATCTTATAGCCCCACATGCCGTTCATCGTCTCACAGGTTTCGAGAGGCAAAATCTGACTTATAGCAGCATCGCCCGAATAGCCAGCCTTATTCTCGCCAGGCACGTCGCGCTCGAAGATCTGAATATCCTCCCCTGGATTGTTGGAACGGTGGTGGTTGTTGCCCACAAGACATGCCGGCTGTAGCGCATGTATGAGGTCGTATTGCTCGCGCAAGTGCCAATCAAAGGGTTCGCTGTCCTTTTCGTGGTCCCAAACGCCGTCGAACCAGATGGCACCCACCTCGCCGTAGTTGGTGAGAAGCTCCGTGAGCTGCTGCTTCATAAAGTCGAGATAGGTGGCATAGTTTGGCTTCGGGATGCGCCCCGTCCCCTTGCCTGTCTGTCCGATGGGATAATCTGCTCTGCGCCAATCGAGATGAGAGTAGTAGAAATGAAGTCGGAAGTCATGTTTGTGGCAGGCATCAGCCAGTTCCTTCACGACATCGCGCTTGAAGGGCGTTGCCTCCACGATGTTGTAGTCGGAAGCCTGCGTATGCCACATCGAGAAGGAGTCGTGGTGCCGGGTGGTGAAGGTGATGTACTTTGCACCGCTGTCCTTGAACACCTGGACCCACTCCTCTGCATTAAATCGTGCTGGATAGAAGCCCGACGCAGCCTTGGCATATTCCTGCCAGTTCAGGTTCGCATTGTGCATATACCATTCTCCCTGAGCAAACATACTGTAGATGCCCCAGTGGATGAAAATGCCAAACTTCATGTCGGCAAAGTCCTGACGCGAGCGAAGGTTTTCTTCGGAGGGCTGATAGGGCGTTTGAGCAAAGAGAAATGAAGGGATTAGGCACAAGAGTGCCAAGAGGGCAGTGATTCGTTTCATTGTTATGTGAGTCGTTAGGATTAATTCTGCACAAAATTCTATAAAAAATAAATAATGTGCAAGCCTTTTGAGCGAGAAAACGCAAATAGTAGAGAAAAAGGTATGTTTCTTTGGTGAAATGGTGACAAGTTCGTAACTTTGCGTGACAAAACACAAACTAATTATGATTTATTTCGACAGCGACTATATGGAAGGAGCACATCCAAAAGTGATGGAGCAACTTCTCAACACCAATCAGGAGCACACCGTAGGATACGGCAACGACCCTTACACCCAGCAAGCCAAGAATGCCATACGCCAGGCATGTGAAGCACCAAACGCCTTGGTGCAGTTTCTCGTTGGAGGCACACAAACCAACGCCACTGTCTTGGATGCCTTGCTGCGTCGCCACGAAGGAGTGCTTTGTGCAGAGAGTGCCCACATCAATGTGCACGAAAGCGGAGCCATTGAGCACAGCGGACACAAGGTGCTGACACTGTTGGCAACCGACGGCAAGGTCAAGGCAGAGGACGTGGACCAATACATCCGCAACTTCTATCTTGACGAGACCTACGAGCACATGGTGGCACCAGGCGCACTCTACATCACGCAACCCACAGAATACGGCACACTCTACTCGCTTGCCGAGTTGGAGAGCCTTTCTGCTGTCTGTCGAAGCCATCAGATACCGCTCTACCTCGACGGTGCCCGCTTAGGCTATGCTTTGGCATCTCCAAAAGCCGACTTCACGCTTGCCGACCTGGCTCGCCTGTGCGATGTCTTCTACATAGGAGGCACGAAATGCGGTCTCTTGTTCGGCGAAGCTGTTGTGGCACGCTGCCCAGACACGCTCCCCCACTTCTTCCCGCTCGTCAAGCAGCACGGAGCCTTATGTGCCAAGGGACGCATACAGGGTGTGCAATTTCTCACCCTTTTCACCGACAAGCTCTACGAGCAAATCTGCCACAAAGCAGTCGAACAAGCATCACGCATCAGGGCAGCATTCGAGCAGAAGGGCTATCGCGTAGCCATCGACTCTCCCACCAACCAGCAGTTCTTCGTTCTCCCAAATGAAGTGGTCGACCGCCTCCGACAGGATGGCGTCTCCTTTGAGGATTGGGGTGTGCGAGGCGAGCGAGAGACGACCGTTCGTTTTGTCACGAGTTGGGCGACCACAGATGCCGACGTCGACCTGCTCGTCAAGAAGATAGAAAACGAGCAGAGATGAAACTCAACACCATTTTCAGAAGCGAAGCACGCTACAAGGCACTCTTTCTCTCCCTCTTGCTCTGCGCCATTGGCAGCGGACTACACAAGGGCATCCTGGACAACTATGTGGCAGAGATGGCACACATGAACGAGCTCGACCGTGGCATCATGGAGTTCTTTCGCGAAGTGCCTGGGCTCTTGCTCGTGCTCATTCTCGCCCTCTTCTATCGTTCGTCGGCAGAGAAGATGTACAAGATGTCGATGGTGCTCATGGCTGCCGGAATGGTGCTGCAGTCGGTGATTGACCCCGTCAAACTGTGGGTCATTGTTGCCATATTTATCTACTCCACGGGTGAGCACATCCAGATAGGCATGCGCAACACGCTCACCCTCGAATATTCAGAGCCCGGGCATGGAGGCGTAGCTCTTGGCTATCAGAGCTCGATGATGCAGATAGGCAACCTCATTGGCTATGCGGCAGTCATCGCTGCCTTTGCGTGGGTGGCGTCGTCGCGCCTCTTCCAGCCGGTATTCATGGTGGCAGCGGTGTTCATGGTGATTGCCATGATGGTCTCGTTCCAACTGAAGGGACACAGTAAGACGAAGAAGACGAACCGTTTCTATTTTCGCCGCAAATTTGCGAAGTATTATATGCTGGAGATGTTCTACGGCGCTCGCAAGCAGGTCTTCTTCACCTTTGGCCCTTACGTGCTCATCCTCTTCTATGGAGCCGATGCTGCTGTCATCAGTCTCCTCTTTGCCATCTCTGCCGTAGCATGCTTTTTTCTTTCGCCCTGGGTGGGCAAACTCATCGACCGCATCGGCTACAAGACCGTGATGATTGCCGACACACTGCTCCTCGTCATCGTCTGCTTCTTTTATGGCTTTGCCCACCACATCTTTTCGATGGACATAGCCTTTATCGTCTGCTGCGTCAACTATGTGCTCGACTCCGTCATCTCGCTTGCATCGATGGCGTCCAACGTCTACGTGCAAGACATCTCAGAAAACACAGAAGAGATGCGAGCTACCATCTCAACGGGCATCAGTGTCAACCACCTCATCACCATCTTCATTGCGCTGCTCGGCGGATGGGTATGGAACGCTCTCGGCATCGAAACCCTTTTCATCATATCTGCAGTGCTCGGACTGTGTAACAGTGCGTACGCTGCCACCATCAAAGTAAACACAAGCATCAAATGACACAGGTTTGGATCAGCGCTGGCGGACTTTGCGGCGCCACCTTAATAGGTAGTGTACTGGGCTTTCTCATCAAGGAGTTGCCCCACAAATGGAATGACACAATACTCGGCTATTGTGCCGGCATCATGCTGGCGGCATCTACGCTGGGACTCATCGTGCCCGCCTTTGAAGCGCCCTCGCCCCTCTTCCACTCTGCCGCATGGCTGCCTTGCGCCATGGTGGTGGTGAGTGTCATGGTGGGTGCATTCTTCCTCAACGTGCTCGACCTCGTCACCCCCCATCTCCACCACATAACGGGTCTCGAAGCGGAGCGCCATCGCAACAATGCCTCCATCAACCATGTTTTGCTTTTCGTCATGGCCATTGCGTTGCACAAGTTGCCCGAAGGCATGGCAGCTGGCGTCAGTCTCCACGAGGCGGGCGATGCCTCGTGGACCGTTAGTTTTGGCATTGCCCTGCAAAACGTGCCCGAAGGCATGGTCATCATTGCGCCACTGCTCCTTGCCGGTGTAAAACCGCTGCGCACCTTCCTCATCTCTCTTGCCATCGGACTGCTTGAGGTGGTAGGAATATGGTTGGGCTTCGGACTTGGCAACGTCTCTGAGGCGCTCCTCCCCATCATGCTGGGCTTCGCCGGTGGTGCCATGCTTTATGTGACGAGCGACGAGATGATTCCCGAAACGCACGCTCATGGCTATCAGAAGCAAGCCACCTATGCTTTGCTGCTCGGTTTCATGACTCTCCTCTGCATGGAGCGCGCATTTGCATGACCGTCCCCCACCCCACATGGCGTTCAAGGCTCACCCACCGACAGACACGAACTAAAAACAGCACTGAGAAAAAGTTGCTCTCAGTGCTGTTTTTGTCTTGGTGCAGTCGGCAGCGCATTCGGTCATGCTCCGCCGTTCATGCGTCTCTGATTATGCTTCCTCTTCGGGAATCTGATTGATGAAGGGAACTGCAATAGCAAAGACTGCACATGCCAGATAGAGGAATGCGCCGATGCCCAGAGAACCCTGGATGAGCACCCAAAGAGCAGCAACACCCATCGACCAGGTAGCATACTTCTTGTACTTAGTCAAGCTGCCAACGAGTGAGCAAACCAGCACTGCCGCAGAGCAGAGGATGGGCAGAATAGCGATAGCCTGACCTAAATTGAGGAGGTTAAGACCAGTCAATGACATACCCAAAAATGGGATGGACCAAACGGGGATTAACATGTAGATGATTAAGCTCAAGGCAGCTGTTGCGAGAAGCACTGTTTTCTTGTTCATTTTCATAACTTTGATATTTTGATGAATAAAAGTGATTTGATTTCAGTTGCAAAAATACAACATATTTTTAGAACGTACATCATTTTTTAGTAACTTTTATTCACAAAACTGACAATTTGTTTAAGATTTATTACCAAACTCGCGTTTTTGGTGCTGAAATATTCGATTATTTTCTCGTAACTAATGATAGACACTCATGTATACAAGAAGAAATACAACATCATAAAAACCATTTATTCATGACAAGAATTGCCATAGTAGACGCGATGGTTTTGCCCCGGCTGAAAGGAATGTCTGCTTTGAATTTTCAACGAATAGGATTTTTTTTCTCCCTTTATTTTTATTCGTAGGTTATTAGCGTTATTCGTAGTTCCTCCCACATATTTTTTCTGCGAGATGTGCGCTATTGGATGGGGAGAAAGTTACGGATAGGTGTCGCAAAGCACAGATTTGTGAACTACGAATGGCACGAATAACCTACGAATAGGAAATTTCTTCTCC
>JAGHUD010000015.1 GCA_018065005.1 Candidatus Physcousia equi | reverse complement strand
TGATTTGCTCCCAGACCGTTGGATAAAGACAAAAATATAGCCGCCCAAAAACTGGACGGCTATTGTTTTAGGGATGTACCTGCTATCGCGGATGGCTATACCAGAAGTTTGGACGCCGGGGGCGTTTTTTGTTGTTGCTGTTATCTCCTGATCGAAAAGCGAGGCTGTGGGAAGGTTGCAGCGATGTGGTCGTGCGCAAATGGATAAGAACAGTTGCGAGTGTGTAATAGCCCCGTTTGTGGAGCAACAAAAAGGGGTCTGCAGAAACTAAGTAGTTAGCAAGTAGGCGATCTGAACCTCTAAGCTACTAAATAAATAGAAAGAGAGGCAAACTCATTGCTTGCGCACAAACCTTGCCATGAGAATAGTCATCAAGGGAGAAAGATAGTTAAAGAAACAATAAGGCAGGTATGTAAGCGTAGACACACCTAAAACCGAACTTTGTGTCATGCCACATGTATTCCAAGGGATAAGCACAGAAGTCACCGTAGCCGAGTCTTCGGTCGAACGCGACAAGAGTTGTGTCTTGTGCCCTTGTTTAAGGTATGTTTCCTTGAACATCGTTGTGGTGAGGATGATGGAGAGATACTGGTCAGAGGTGAGCACATTGAGGCAGAACCCCACGAGGGCAGTGCTTGCCACAAGTGACACCGATCCGCGAACCAGGCGTATGATGGCCTGCATGAGTCGTTCGATCATGCCGGTGACCGTCATGGCGGCACCAAAAATCATGGCGCAAAGGATGAGCCATATAGTAGGCATCATGCCACTCATGCCACGCGTAGCAACGAGTTCATTGAGCGATTCCACCCCGGTGTCAAGCGAAGTGCTGCCATAGAGACTGGTCATTGCCCCTCGGAAGCTGCGCCCAAGGCCCGTCAGTTCTGGCTTGTCGGCAATCTGTTCCAAGAGAGGTGTCTGTGTGATGAGCGCCAAGACGAGTGCGAGTATGGTGGCGAGAAAAAGAACTGGGACGGACGGCATCCGCTTGGCAATCATCAGTCCAGTCAGGACAGGCACGACCAGCACCCATGGTGTGAGGTTGAACGTTGCGTCGAGTGCTTTCTGCACCACCTCCACTTGCGCTGTACTTGTTCCATCCTGCGTCAGTCCTGCTACGGTGAAGATGATGATGGTGATGAGGAAAGTCGGGAAAGTAGTCCCCATCATGTAGCGGATATGCGTAAAGAGAGGTGTGCCGGAAGTACTCGCTGCCAGCACCGTCGTATCGCTCAATGGCGAAATCTTGTCGCCGAAATACGCGCCACTGATGATGGCACCAGCCACCCACCCTTCGGAGAACCCTAAGGTCTGTCCGATGCCCATCAAGGCAACACCGATGGTGGCAATGGTGGTCCAAGACGAACCCGTCATCACGCTCACAACGGCACAGATGACACAAGCAGAGATTAAGAACCAGGCAGGATGGATAATCTCCATGCCGTAGTAGATAAGCATGGGCACAATGCCGCTTACCATCCATGCGCCGCTCAGCGACCCGATGAGCAAAAGGATGATGAGCGATTGAGCCACTCCCCCCACTTTCTCCGTGACAGCCTTCTCAAAATCTTCCCATGTGATGATGCGCTTCAGCAAACCGATGCAGACACAGAACGCCGACGACAAAAGCAAAGCCACCTGGCTTGCCCCAGCAAGTGTGTCGTTGCCAAAGACGCTAACAACACACGCGATGAGACCAACCAGGAGGCCGAGTGGTAGTAATGAAATCCAAAGTGAAGGTTTCACGCCACCTTGCTCAGTTTCTTAATAATAGAGAAGATGAAGATAGCTGCCACAAGACAGATGGCCATCAGCACCCCCCATACAATGGTCAAATCCATCCCCCAGAGGTAACCGGGAATCTGTACCAGGAAATTACCCAATGCTGTTGAGACAAACCATGCTCCCATCATCATACCCTTGTACTTAGGAGGTGCCACCTTGCTGACAAACGAGATGCCGATGGGCGAGAGCAGAAGCTCGGCGAAGGTGAGCACGAGATAGGTGCCAACGAGGAGGTTGGGTGTCACATTTGCCATGTGCTCGGGTGTGCCGTCAGCGCCCGTGACGGGGGTAGGCAGACCTAACGAACCGCCAATCATGAGCAGGTAGGCTGCAGCAGCCACCAGCATACCCAGGCCAATCTTGACGGGAGCTTTGGGCTCCTTGCCCTTACGACCGAGCCAGCTGAAGAGACTGATGCTGACAGGAGTGAGCATCACAACGAAGCAAGCATTGAATTGCTGGAAGATGGGTGCATTCACGTCGACGCTCTCTGGCAGCTGCGTGTAGTTCCAATAGAGATAGGCAACCGCCAGGGCAACAATGCCCAGACCGATGCCCTTGCCTTTGCCCGTTTTGTTCTGGAAGAGTGCAAAAGCACCAAACACGATGAAGATGGCAGCCACGAGGTTGGTCACGTCAAACATCATCGACTCGATGCCTGTTGAGGAAGTTGCTGTGTAGTCGCGCGCAAAGAAGGTCAGCGTCAGGCCGTTCTGATGGAATGCCATCCAGAAGAAGACCACAACAGCCATGACCAGACAAAGGCAGATGATGCGCTCCTTCGTTTCCTCCTTCGAGAGTTCAGGCACTGCTTCATCCTTCTCTGCTTTCTTGCCTGACTTCTTGCTCGTTGTGATAACTTGCTTGAACGTAGACTTTCCGACATAATAGATGAGAATGCTCACGATGAGCGAAGCACAAGCCACAGCAAAAGCATAGTGGTAGGACTCTTCAACAGAGCAGTGGAATGTCCTCTGCGCCCAATCCATAATCTTAATGGCAGCAGTCGGAGCAAACATGGCACCGATGTTGATGGCCATATAGAAAAGCGAGAAACCAGAATCTCGCTTATCGGCAAACTTGGGGTCGTTGTAGAGGTCGCCCACCATTACCTGCAGGTTGCCCTTGAACAGACCTGTGCCGAGGCTGACAAGCAAAAGAGCAGCCCCCATGGCGATGAGTGCAACGGTGTTTGAACCCAGAGGAATAGACAGCAAGACGTAGCCGGCAAACATCACGAAAATGCCGATGGTCACCATCTTGCTATAGCCGAACTTGTCTGCCAGAATACCTCCGAAGAGTGGGAGGAAATAGACGAGCATCAAGAACGTAGAGAAAATAGTACTTGTCAGACCCGCGTCAAAGCCGAAATTGGCTTGCAGGAAGAGGGTGAAGACGGCGAGCATCGTGTAGTAGCCGAATCGCTCACCCGTGTTGGCCAAGGCAAGAGTCCATAGCCCTTTAGGTTGTCCTTCAAACATAGATAAAATTGATTTTAGTTAATAATTACGGCGCAAAGATACAAATAATTTTGCAGAATGACGCTAAGACGGCTCGATTTTTGTAATTTTGCAGCGAAAAACAAGTAGAACCATGTTAAAAGCAATCTCATTCAGGCCTCGTCTTATCGACGCAGTGCGCAACTACAACCGCGAGACATTCATGAAAGACCTCATGGCAGGTATCATTGTGGGCATTGTGGCTCTGCCGCTTGCCATTGCATTCGGCATTGCCAGCGGCGTCTCGCCCGAGAAAGGTATCATCACAGCCATCGTGGCGGGCTTCCTCATCTCTCTCCTGGGTGGCACCAAGGTGCAAATTGGTGGTCCGACGGGTGCCTTCATTGTCATCATCTATGGCATTGTCAACAATCCCGACTATGGTGTGCAGGGACTCATCGTTGCCACCATCCTTGCAGGCATCATGCTCATCATGCTGGGCATTTTCCGCCTCGGCGCGGTCATCAAGTTCATTCCCTACCCCATCATCATCGGTTTCACTGCGGGCATTGCCCTCACCATCTTCACAACCCAGATGGGTGATGTGCTGGGTCTGACGCAGCAACTGCCCGACGAGACAGGAGCGCTCATCGAAGCCCCGCTCAAGACGCCGGGCGACTTCATCGGCAAATGGATTTGCTACGGAGAGCACATCTCCAGCTTCAACCTTTGGAACTGCATCATGGCGGTCGGTTCGGTGCTCATCATCATCTTTTCCCCCAAGGCATTTGCTCGCGTCCCCATTCTCAACAAGATACCCGGTTCGCTCATTGCCATACTTGCCATCACGGGCATTGTCCTGCTTGTCAAAGCCAACTTCCCCGAAGTCCGCATCGACACCATTGGCGACCGCTTCAACATCCAAAGCAAGTTGCCCGACATGGTTGTGCCCAACATCACATGGGACATGATTCGCAACCTGGCGCCCGTGGCATTCACCATAGCCATCCTCGGAGCCATCGAGTCGCTCCTGAGCGCAGCCGTGGCAGATGGTGTCATCAGCGACCACCACGACTCCAACACGGAGCTTATTGCCCAGGGCGTGGCCAACATGGTCACTCCTCTTTTTGGCGGCATACCTGCCACTGGTGCCATCGCGCGCACCATGACCAACATCAACAATGGAGGACGCACCCCCATCGCAGGTCTCATCCACGCCATTGTGCTCTTGCTCATTCTGCTTGTTCTGATGCCCTATGCCAAATACATTCCCATGGCATGTTTGGCTGGTGTGCTCATTGTTGTGAGCTATAACATGTCAGGGTGGCGCACCTTCAAGGCGCTCCTCAAGTCCCCCAAGAGCGACGTGACCGTCCTGCTCGTCACCTTCTTCCTCACTGTCATCTTCGACCTCACCGTGGCCATCGAAGCAGGTCTCATCATTGCATGTGCCCTCTTCATCAAACGTGTGATGGAAACCACGAAGATCAGCGTCATCGAGAATGAAATAGACCTCTCAAGCGAGGCAGACATGAAGTTGGCGGAGGAGCATCTGGAGATACCTGCAGGA
>JAGHUD010000001.1 GCA_018065005.1 Candidatus Physcousia equi | reverse complement strand
CTTCGAGACTCTTATCAACCGTTCTGATAAACTTCAGCATTTTATACGGATTTATGAACTAAAAATGGCGAGTTAAGGAACTTGCGAAACTTGAATTATTTTATCGTTAAGGGCGGAGCCTTGACAATTTTTATTCCTTTCTTTGTTTGTGGGTTTGACGTTATGTTTTTTTATCTGCGTTATGCGGCTTCACGTCCATTGCAATACAGGAAATCTGGGGCAAAAGGTTCTATCTTTATTATTTCTTCTCCATCTTGCATACGTCGCCAGTTTTCAAGAAGTTCATCGTGATGTTCCTCCATCCATCTGAATACATTCTTCAGTACAGACTTGGGCATTGTGCCTTTGATGATGCTTCCGTCAATTGCTATCAAGAGACCTTAAACTCACCGTATCTAATGTGGAAGTGAGGAGGATTGTGATCATCTCCGAACATGGCGATTACAATACCCAGAAATCTACATATTTCAGACATTGTTGAATGTTTTTTATCATCACTAAAGTGAATAGAAGTTCTTGAATGTCACTGCATAGACTGTGATGCTACAAAGGTAATGATTTTGTTTCAAATAGCCAAAGAAAATTAAAAGAAACTCTCTCCTGAATAATGTTTTTATAGAAAATACCGTCATAATCTATGTAGGTGTCTGGCGGCAATCGGATGTGTGCCAAAGTAGTTCTAATTTTACTTCAACACCGTTTTACCAAGACTGCATGCCAAGAGGACTGAAGAAGAATACGAAAGTCTGTTGCCGTGCAGAAGAGTAGAAGAAAATAAGTCAGCAAACGATAGCAACTATGCAAAGCGGCATCATAGCCTCTGAGATGAAACTATGATGCCGCTTGTTCTTTAACCTCCAAAGGTGAAAGTGGGATGGTTCCGTTACGGTAAAAAAAAATCTGCAGCAGAAAAAAAAAGTTTCTGCTGCAGAAATTGTCAGTTTCTGCTGCAGAAACTTTTGGTTTCTTTAGCAGAAACTTTTGGTTTCTGCAGCAGAAAATAAAAACTACTGAAGGTCGCCCCCTCAGGTGTCGACTATCCGATGGCTTTTTCGAGTTGCGTCAGAGCTTGCGTCAGTGTGGCGCGCGGACAGCCCACGTTGAGTCTCATGAAGCCTTCGCCCTCCTTGCCAAACATGCTACCCTCGTTGAGCAGCAAGCCTGCCTTTTGCTCGAAAAGCTGGACGAGCGCCTCCTGCGTCAGACCGAGTTGTGTGCAGTCGAGCCAGACCAGATAGGAGGCTTGTGGGCGTATGGGACGGATGGCAGGGATATGATCGCGACAAAACTCAATCACATAGTCGATGTTTTGTTCCAGGTAGGCAACCAACTCCTTGCGCCACGGTTCGCCATAGCGGAAGGCAGCGATGGTGGCAACGGGTGCGAACATGTGGGGCTCATTGAGTTCCATGGCGCTGAGCCAGGAGTAGAAACGATTGCGAAGGGTTTCGTTGGGCACGACAGCCCATGAGCTCACGATGCCCGCCATGTTGAAGGTCTTGGTGGGTGCGGCGAAGGTGATGCTCAGGTCGGCAGCCTCCTGACTGACAGAGGCAAAGGGCGTGTGGCGGTGGCCGAAGAGGGCAAGGTCGCAGTGGATCTCGTCGCTGATGACGATGAGCTTATGCTCGTGGGCGAAGGTGGCAAGGCGCATGAGCGTCTCACGGCTCCAGGTGATGCCGCAGGGGTTGTGAGGATTGGCAAGAATGAGGATGCGGCATTTGTCGTCGCACACAGCCGCCAGGTTGTCGAAGTCCATCTCGTAGCCGGTCAGCCTGCCTTCGTCGTCGCGGATGGGGCGCAGTGGGTTCCACACCACCTCGCGTCCGAGTCCTTGCGCAGTGAGGAAGAACGGATGGTAGACAGGTGGTTGCACGATAACCTTCTCGTTGCGCTCGGTCAGACAACTGATGGCAAGACCGATGCCCTTGACGATGCCCGGAATGTAGGTGAGCCATTCGCTCTGCACGTCCCATGCGTGATGTTCGCGTGTCCATTGTGCCACCGTAGGCCAGTATTCGTCGGGGTCGATGGTATAGCCCATCGCTGGCGTGTTTTGGATTTGCTGCAAGATGGCATCCTTGATGAAGTGTGGTGTCTCCCAATCCATGTCTGCCACCCAAAGTGGCAGCAGTCCTTTTTTGTTGAGTCGCTTTTCAAGTCCATCCCATTTGTAGCTATTGGTGCCGAGTCGGTTGATGATTTTGTCGAAATCCATAGTTGTGCAGTTTGTTGTTGATAGAAATAGAACACACGAAAGTCTGAAACGTGCCTGTGGCTGCGCTACCTTTTAGCATTGCGCGTCATCCAGTTGTGGACGAAGAAGAGGTAGAAGACCAATGTGGCAGCAGCGAGCACGAAGGACGCCACATAGAAGGGCAGGGGGGCATAGCACGGCACCACACAAGGCAGAAAGAAGCCTATGCAGAGCGCCATCTCGAAGGTCAGTTTGTAGGTGACCTGGGCGCTTCCGCGCTCCGTGTGGCGCGAGGTGACGGTGAGAAAGCTCAGCACGCGCCCCATCACGTTGCCCACGCCGTAGCCCGTCAGTGCTGCAGCCACCACCACCATGTGGTCGTTGTCCTGCGTGACGAGCAGGAGAAAGGCAGCCATGATGGCAAGGATGCCTGCAACCATCTCGGCGCGCACGTCGGCATGGTTGAACACGATGAAGTGGAGCACCATGGACGCAACAAAGCCCAGGAAGAGATAGACGTAGAAGAGGGGATTGAGGTTGCTTGCCATCTCGATGCCGAGGGTGAAGGCAATGGGGAAGATGACCAGCACCAGGGGCAGACTGCAGCTCAGCCAGAACCTGTCGCGAGAGAAGATGCTGCTGCGCAGGGGGGTGCGGAACGGGAGTTCGATGCGCGCAATCAGATAGATGGCAAGCCCGGCGCATGCCAAGGGCAGGTAGCGCAGGTGGGCATGCAGGTCGGGCTTGAGGGCAAGGATGCCCAGCGCCGGACCGAGCGCCAAAGCAAAGCGGCACACCCAGAAATAGATGTAGGCGGCGAGGTTGCGTCGCTCGGATATGGTGATGTCGATGAGTATGGTGCTGCCCAATGCAATGTGGAACAACGAGAAGGCAGCGCCTTGCATGAGGCGGCACAGCACGGTGGCAAACGGTGGCATCTGCTGTTGCGCCAAAAAGCTGACAGCCGCCAACACCCCCACAGCCCAGAAGCAGACCTTCTTGCGCCGGAAGCGGTCGAGCAGGTAGCTGGCGACAGGGCCCGGCATGATGAGTCCCATGCAGAAGATGAGCATGACCCATCCGCTCTGTTGGCGCGAGAAGGCCTCCTCGTTGACCATGGTGTTGGGCCAGAGGGGCATCAGCATGTAGACGAAGGTGCTGACGAGGAGGTTGATGACGATAACCCTCCAGAAGTTGAGCGATCGAAGCGAGCTGTGCATGGTGGTTCAATAGCACTCGTTGGCGTTGGGGAAATCGCCCGACTTGACGTCGCTCACATACTGTGAAACAGCATCGGCAATAGTTTCTGCCAGGTTGGCATAGTGGCGCAGGAACTTGGGCTTGAACCCATCGTTGATTCCCAGCATGTCTTGTCCGACCAGCACCTGACCATCGGCAGGACCGCCACCGATGCCGATGACCGGTATGCTGAGCTGGCTGCACACGCGGGCGCAGAGAACAGCGGGAATCTTTTCGAGCACGATGGCGAAGCAGCCAGCTTCCTGCAGGAGGAGTGCATCGGCGACGAGCTTGTCCGCCTCGGCTTGTTCGCGGGCACGCACGGCGTAGGTGCCAAACTTGTTGATGCTTTGGGGTGTCAGTCCCAAGTGGCCGCATACGGGGATGCCGGCAGCCAGGATACGCTTCACGGCATCGATGATTTCCTCGCCGCCTTCGAGCTTGAGCGCGTCGCAGTGGGTCTCCTTCATGATGCGTATGGCGTTGGTGACCGCTTCTGTGGCGCTCACCTGATAGCTGCCGAAGGGCATGTCGCAGACCACGAGCGCACGGTTGACGGCACGCACGACGCTCTTGGCATGATAAATCATCTGGTCGACGGTGATGGGGAGTGTGGTGAAGTTGCCTGCCATGACGTTGCTCGCCGAGTCGCCCACGAGGATGATGTCGATGCCGGCGCGGTCGATGATGCGCGCCATGGTGTAGTCATAGGCAGTGAGCATGGCAATCTTCTTGCCCTGTTGTTTCATTTCTATGCAGCGGTGTGTGGTCACCTTGCGGGTGTCCTCTACTAAATAGTTAGCCATAGGGGTATGAGTTGTATTGTGAGGTTTAGGAAAATTAAGTTTTAAACGTTTTTTGCGCAGGCAAAGTTACTGCTTTTTTTGTTAAAAAGACAAAAAAGGGAAAAAAGATAGGACTGAAATGAGCGAAAAGCGAAAAAATGTTGTATTTTTGCAGCACTAAATGCACATTTTTCTTACGGGGTAGACACGTTAACTACATCTCCCGCCCTCTCTCGGAACTTTATCCCACGCGCATGAATCATGTATCCATCTATAAAGCCTCAGCTGGAAGCGGCAAGACGTTCACACTGGCGGTGCAGTACATACGCCTGCTTGTCACGCTGCATCCGCTTGCCTTTCGCCACATACTTGCCGTCACCTTCACCAACAAGGCAACGGCAGAGATGAAGGAACGCATCCTGGAACAGCTCTACGGCCTCGCCAACGACCTGGAGAGCAGCAGGGGCTACATGGACGCGCTGCAGCGATCCCTCAAGGAGCAGGGCTTGGAGCTGAGCGAAGAGGCGTTGCGTAGGGCATGCTCCGATGCGCTCTGCTACATCCTGCATGACTATTCGCTTTTCCGCATCGAGACGATCGACAGTTTCTTCCAGAGCGTGCTGAGAAACCTGGCACACGAGTTGGGACTCAATGCACACATGCAGGTGGACCTCAACGACAAGCAGATGCTGAACCAAGCTGTGGACAACCTGATAGACAGCTTGGGGCGCAGCCTCGACGGCAAGAAAGAGATGAGCGGCTGGATTGACGACTATGTTCAGCGCCAGATAGAAGATGCGGAGGGCTGGGATGTGCGCGGACAGATCAAAGCGCTGGCAAGCATCATCTTCACCGACCACTACATGAAGCGCGATGCCAATTTCCATGCCTTCATCAACGATGAGGAAAAGCTCATCCAGTTCCGTCAAACCATCATTGAAGAGCGCGAAACAGCGCGGAAACGAATGCTGTGGTTGGTGGAGGCATTGGAGCGCAGCAAGAATGAGTTGTGCTTCAGCCTACCTGATGTGGTGAGCAACGGCAAATGGGTGGAGGACTACGTGGCTGCGCTCGTGGCAGGCAGGTTTGGAGAGGGCAAAGGCATGACCGACATCCGCTATGCGCGTCTGTCGACGCCCGAAGAGTTGCTAAAGGTTGCCCATCGAAGCAATGCTGCATTTCGCGCACAGTGGGCCCCCTTCTGCCAGCTCCTGCAGCAGACAGAAGACGAGCGGCGTGTCTTCAGCGAAGTGAACAACACGGTGTCGCTCACGCTGCGCAACTTGTCGCCTTTGCGCCTGCTGAGCAGAGTGGAGGAGGAACTGACGCAGATCACCCACGACAGCCACCGTTTTGTGTTGGCGCGCACGCCCATTCTGCTCTCGCAGATGATCGGTGAGAGCGATGCCCCCTTCGTTTTTGAAAAGATGGGCACGTTGTTTCATCACATGATGATTGATGAGTTTCAGGACACAAGTCGCCTGCAATGGGACAACTTCAAGGTCTTGCTCCAGGAGAGTCATGCCAACGGTGGCAACGTCTTGCTGGTGGGCGATGTGAAGCAGAGCATCTATCGCTTTAGAGGTGGCGATTGGCGCATCCTCAAGGACATACGGCAGGAGCTCCATCTGCCTCAGGAAGCCGTTCATTCGCTCGACACGAACTATCGCAGCGACGGCAGGGTGATTCGTTTCAATAATTCCTTCTTCATCCACGCCGCGCGTCTGCTGGATGCGGAAGGGGAAATAGGTGTGGCGCAGGAAATCTACGACGACGTCTGCCAGAAGTGGCGAGCTGGGGTGGAGGATGCAGGCTATGTCAGCGTGAAGCTCTGTTCAGACAACGAGATGGAAAACTGGAAGGAGTGGATGCTCGAAGATATGTGTCAGCAGATTGAGAAACTGAACAAGCAGGGCGTCCCCTATGAGCAGATGGCTATTCTTGCCCGAACACACAAACATACACCCGAAATCATTGATTTCGTGCAGCGACGCTTGGGCGTGAAGATGCTCAGCGACAAAGGTTTCCAACTGGCTGGCAGCACAGCGCTGCTCATGATGGTGGCAGCGCTGCGCATGCTCGTGGGGAAGGAGAATGACCCCGTGCCCGAGCGCTATCTGGTGAAGACCTATCTCACGGAGGTGCTCCACGAGGAGGCGGAGGTGGCAGACTTCCTGAACAGAAAGACGGAGGACGTGCTGCCTAAGGAGTTCCTCACAAAGATGGAGGAGCTCAAACACTATCCGCTCTTCGAACTTTGTGCACAGCTATATTCCCTCTTCCATCTCGAAGAAGTGGAGGCGAACGATGCCTACGTGCTTGCCTTCTTCGACGAGTTGGGCGCCTTCCTCCAGTTGGGGCACAACGACATCCATTCGTTTCTCGAGTTCTGGGAGTCGGACATGAAGCATCATGACATCCCGCAATGCAGGGTGGATGGCATCAGTGTGCTCACCATCCACAAGGCAAAAGGCTTGCAGTATCACACGGTGTTCATTCCCTTCTGCGAAGGTGACCTCGAAAGCCACCGCCCGACGGATATCCTGTGGTGCGATGCGCGCAAGGCTCCCTACGACACGTTGGGCGCACTGCCTTTGAGCGGTTCACAAAGCCAATTCCAGAATTCGGCATACCGACAAGACTTCAACGAGGAGCAGTATCAGTGCCGCATTGAGGAGTTCAACAATCTCTATGTGGCTTTCACGCGTGCGGAACATAATTTATATGTATGGGGAAGCATGGTGAGAAAGAAGGCGGCAAATGTGGCGAGGCTGCTCGGTGCTGCGCTCGACAATTTCATCTACGACGACAATGATGTCAGCAGGGATGAGGCGCACGGCGTCTTGATGTTGCAACAAGAAGAGTTGCTGCGCGAGGAACTTACGGTGGGGGAGGTGACCCACTATGAAGTGGGAACGCCTGTGGGCATTGCTGCCAGCAGCAAGGAAGCGCAGGAGGAGAACCGGATGAAACCTGTTTATGAAACAAGGAGCAGTCGTTTCTGCTCGCTCAACCGACGTTTGGCGTTTCGTCAAAGCAACGAGGCTTCGAAGTTTATGGCAAGCAGAAAGGGTGAAGAAGACATACAGCGCACGACGAGCTTCATTGAGCAAGGCAAACTGCTGCATGAGATTTTCTCCCAACTCAAAAAGTATGACCAGTTGGAAAACGTGCTTGCCGACTATCAGGCTCAAGGCATCATCAAGCATGGTGAGGAGCTCAGTCACATACGCAGTCTCGTGGAGGAGGGTATGAAGAACCCGTTGGTGCAGCGTTGGTTTGACAACAGTTATGAGGTCATCAACGAATGCGAGATTGTGCATCACGATGCAGAGCTTGGCGAGATGGTTGTTCATCGTCCAGACCGTGTCATGGTGGGCGAGCATGAGGTTATCGTGGTGGACTTTAAGTTTGGACGAAAGAAATCGGCAAGCTATGTGACGCAAGTTGAGACATATATGCAGCTCATCGCAGAGATGTATCCAGAGCACACCGTAAGCGGTTATCTGTGGTATGTGAGCGAAGGTGTAGTGGAAGAAGTTAAAAACACAAGGTGAGCGACTATGAATTTTCTGAAAGAAGTATCAAAAGATTTGCTCCGCCGTTACGGATGCAACCTCTCACAGGTTACCGTAGTCTTTCCCGGTAAGCGTGCCAAGCTTTTCATGAACCAGTATCTGGCAGAGGAGCAAGGCAGTCCTGTGTGGGCACCGCAATACTGCACCATCGACGAGCTCTTTCTTCGCCTCTCCCCTTACCGCCGGGAAGATGCGGTCGCGTTGGTCTGTCATCTTTACAACATCTATCGTGAGGAGGTAGAAGAGGCACGCGACCTGGACGACTTTTTCTCCTGGGGCGAGATTATCCTTTCTGACTTCGACGACATCGACAAGCACATGGTGTCGGCGGCGAAGGTGTTCACTAATGCACGCGACTTGGCTTCTATCTCGGAGGACTATCTCACGGAAAGCCAGAAGAAGGCGCTTAGCTCGTTCTTCAAAGACTTTGACCCCGACAACCTTTCTGCCCTGAAGCAAAACTTTGTGCGGCTCTGGGATTGCATGTCCACCATCTACAATAGATTGGGGGCGGACATGCGCGAGCGGGGTGCTCTCTATGGCGGCGCATTGTATCGCGATGTGGCTGAGCGCATCAAGCGCGGTGAGGTGACCGTGGAGTCGAAGGGCGTCTATGTGTTTGTGGGATTCAATATCCTCGACGAGTGCGAGGAGACGCTGTTCCGTTTCTTCCAGCATAGCCACGAGGCGCTTTTCTATTGGGACTACGACCACCTCTACACCTCCGACAAGAAGTGGGAAGCTGGTCTCTTCATCAATCAGGACAGAAGCATGTTCCCGAATGCTCTGCCCGACGAATACTTTGACAACTTGGGCAAACTCGATGACATCACATTCATTGCCACCTCAACCGACAACGCACAGTGCTGCCACATTCCCACTTGGATCGGTGAGCACCTGACGGAGAAGGAAAACGAAACGGGCATCGTGCTTTGCGACGAACACATGCTCTCGGCGGTGCTGCATTGCCTCCCCGATGCACCATTGCCCCACACCGTGAACGTCACCATGGGATATCCCCTCATCGACACGCCCATATATGGTTTCCTCAATGTCTATGCGTCCATGCTCATCGACGGCTTGGATATGGCAACGATGCGCTATCGCCGTTCTTATATGGACAAGGTGTGCAGGCATCCCTACTTTGTCTTGCTCGACGATGCTCTCAAAGAGGAACTGTTCGCTCCTTGTGTGCTCGACAGCAAGGGCTTGGTGACGCGCCTTATGGCGGCAGTAGACAATATGGCACAGCATTTTTCTGCCAAGGAAACTCAGGACCTCTATGATCAGCTCTACACTGAGGCCCTCTTTCAGATGCATCTCGTCTTCGTGCGTTTCTTGTCGCTCACGGAGTGTGAAAGTGCAAAGGATCCTGTGCTCGACGTGAGTGTCTACACGATGCGGTGCCTCATCATGGAGGTGCTCTTCTCCAAGAGCATTCCTTTCCATGGCGAACCTGCCATGGGCGTGCAGGTGATGGGTTTGCTCGAAACACGCAACATCGACTTTAGGCATCTGCTCATGCTCAACGTGGGCGAAGGCATTCTGCCCAAGAAGAGCGATGACACCTCGCTCATTCCATACGCCCTGAGGGAGTCGTTCGGACTCACTACGTTCAAGCATCGCATCAGCGTTTTTGCCTACTACTTCTATCGCATCATCTCAAGAGCAGAGCACGTCACGCTTATGTATAACGACAACTCCTCGGGACTGCGTAACAACGAGATGAGCCGTTTCATGCGTCAGCTGATGGCTGAAACCAACTTGCCCATTCGCCACATTCGCCTCATGCCCGACACCCTCTCCAGCAAGTTGGTGCAGCAAAGCGATGTGTGCAAGACGCCCGAGATGGTGGAACTGCTGCGCAAGAAGTATATCAACAACAGCAATCATAAGTTCTCGCCCAGTGCCATCAACTGCTATCTGAACTGTTCCATGCAGTTCTTCTTTAAGTATGTGTCTGATCTCTATGTCGACGATACCCCCGAAGATGGCATCAACATGGCATTGATGGGAACCATCTTCCATGACTCGGCTGAGTTCTTCTATACACATCTCACCAAGGATATGTCGGAGCCGGTCATTACGCGTGAGAAACTCGCACATGCACTCGACCATCCCGAGCGCTGTATCGTGCCGTTTGTGGACCATTCGTTTATCGTGAACTACTTCAGCCCATTTAAGGATTCCTCCAAGACAGAGGTGGAAAAGCGCAAGAAAGAATATGCCCAGCAATTGGCGTCGAAGAAATACGAAGAGGTGCACCGCATGGCTGCCGACTTCTATGCCAAGCCGCACAATGCTACGCTCTTGATGGGACTGAACCATCTCATACATCGGGTACTTGTGCATTTCCTTTGCTCTACCTTGCGTTACGACCTCTCTCACACTGATTTCCACCTCATGGGTATGGAGCAGGATTGTAGCTACACTTTGGAGTTGGCGCCGGGTGAGAATATTCTTATCGGCGGGCGCATCGACCGACTCGAAAGCAATCTGCAGGAAACACAGATCACGGTTGTCGACTACAAGACGGGAGGAAAGCCTGAACTGCGCCGAAACATCGATGACGTATTCAACCGCAACAACAACAACTCTGCCAGCCATACGGGCTACTTCTTGCAAACCTTCCTCTATGCCATGGCTGTAAGGCAGGAAAAAAACTGCCAGGTGAAGCCAGCGCTGTTCTATGTGAACCGTGCTGCCCGTTCCGATATGTACAGCCACGATATTTCTTTGGGCACGGAGGCAAGCAACAGGGTTGTGAACGACATTGCCGTCTATGAACCTGAGATCAGAACGCACCTGCAGGAAAAACTCAACGAACTCTTTGACGTAGCGGTGCCGTTCAGCTGTACTTCCAACAAATCAATTTGCCAATACTGCAACTACAAGTCATTATGTCCTAATCAAAATATTTAAACCACAATATTTACTTCAAGTCATTATGTCTTAATCAAAATATTTAAATCACAACATTTATGAAGAAAATTAAAGTAATTCTTGCTGCGTTGCTGCTCTCTGCTGCAGCACCCGTTCTTGCAGACGAGCCGTTTGTCGTTCCCTCTGTTCACGGATGGAAGACAACGAAAGGAAACTATGAGTTCACCGGTTCGCCCAATGTGACCACACAGATTGTGAAGAACAAGAAATTGGGTCAGGAGGGCTATATCCTGGAGGTGACGCCCAAAGGCGTTGTCATAAAGGGACAGACGAAGCGTGCCCTCCTCTGGGGACAGCGCACACTTCAACAGATGACTTACGGAAAGACAAGCATTCCTTGTGGCACCACCACCGACGTGCCTGAATATGCTCAGCGCGGATTCATGATGGACTGTGGTCGTAAGTACATCCCCATGGACTACATGCGATATCTCGTGAAGTGTATGTCGTACTACAAGATGAACACACTCCAAGTGCACCTCAACGACAATGGTTTCAAGAAGTACTTCCACGACAACTGGGACGAGACTTATGCTGCTTTCCGCTTGGAGAGTGAAGTCTTTCCCGGACTCAGCGCCAAGGATGGCTACTACTCGAAGAAGGAGTTCCGCGATTTCATTCGTTTTGCTGACAGCCTGGGCGTAGAGATCATTCCTGAGATTGATGCACCTGCACATGCCCTTTCTTTCGTCCACTATCGTCCAGAATATGGCAATCCTGAGTTTGGCGTTGATCATCTCGACCTCTCTAATCCGGGTGTTGTTCCTTTCCTCGATTCGCTCTACAACGAGTATCTCGGTGGTCCCGACCCCGTCTTCTGTTGCCCCCGCGTGCATATCGGAACGGACGAGTACAACAACAAAAAGGAGGAAACACGCGAGATGTTCCGTGCCTTCACGCAGCACTACATTCAACTGGTCAAGAGCTACAAGAAGCAGCCCGTGCTCTGGGGCGCACTCACTTGGGCAAAAGGCAAGACTGCCATCGACTCAGAAGGTGTGCTGATGGATGTCTGGAATAATGGCTTCGCGCAACCTGACTCGATGAAGAGCCTCGGCTATCAGCTTGTCAGCATTCCTGATTGCCATGTGTATATCGTGCCTGCTGCCGGCTATTACTATGACTACCTCAACCATGAGTTCCTCTACAACAAGTGGACGCCTGCCAACATCGGTGGCAAGCAGTTTGAGGAGCACGATCCTCAGATTGAGGGCGGTATGTTCGCTGTTTGGAATGATGTCTGCGGCAATGGTATCTCTGTCTATGATATTCACGACCGCACCATGCCCGCACTTCGTGTGATGGCGCAGAAGTGTTGGAGCAGCACCAACAGCAAGTTGCCTTATGCCGAATGGAATAAGCTCGCTTCTGTTTTGCCTGAGAACGCTGGTGAACAACCCACCCAGACCGTTTATGACTCATGGGGCGTTCTTCCCTGTAAGTCGGCAAAGTGCAATCGTCTTGCTCCTTCCTCAAACGTAAGCCTGACCGCAACGGATGGTGGCAACACGTTCAAGATGCGTGACCTGGGCTATCCCTATACTGTTTCCTTCGATGTCGAGATGGCAAATGAGAAGCCCGGCACACCCCTCTTCGAAAGCAAGTTCGCTCAGTTCTATCTTGTAGACCCTGTTACAAACTGCGTCGGTTTCATCCGCGACGGATACCACTATAGCTTCGACTATAAGCTCGTTCCCGGCAAACGCTATAGCATTCGCATCACGGGCGACAATAAATCGACTTCCCTTTATGTGAACGGGAAGCTCATCAAGAAACTCGACCCCGAACAGCGTCTTGCGTGGGACAAAAAGCCTTATAACTTCATGCGCACACTCGCTTTCCCCATGCAGCGTACAGGCAACTATCGCAGCCAGGTTTCAAATCTTGTCGTGACGAAGTAATCTTAGAATGGTATAGGCTTTATTGCTTTGTCGTGACGAAGTAACCTTAGAAAAGTTTCATTGCCTTATCGTGACGCAGAAGCCTTCCAATAAAGACCCGCGTTAGCCTTTTGCCCTTGCTGTCAAACAAAGCTTTGGCGAACAAATAGATTGCGGCATCCTGGCTCATTACCAGTGATGCCGCTTTGCTTTATGCCCCAATAAGAGAGTTTCCTGTCTGTAGCTAAAATTTCAAGCGTGCGTCAACTCTTGTATTCAAGCGTGCGTCAACTCTCGTTTTCAAGCGTGCGTCAACTCTTCAACTGCGACAGAAGTCTTCACGCACGAAATGCGGGAACAACTCTTCGCCCAATTTGGGATTGAATGCAAATCCCTCATAGCAGAATGTTTGTAGTTCCTCGAGTTGGGTGATTTGGTGGTTGAGAATGAAGCGCACCATGGCTCCACGGCACGACTTTGCCCATACCGCTTGCATTTTCAAGCCACCATCCTTCTGGCGCACATAGAAAAGTGGATGGATCACTGTTACTTCCCGACACACACGTTTCCAATCAAACAGGTGCTCGTATTCTTCAGTAGAGAGGTGAACAAGAATGCCGTCATCAGCTTTTGCGCTTTCAATGAGCACATCAGTCAGTGTGTCCTTCCAGAAAGTGTGGATAGGCTTATCGTCGGTAATAGCAAGTTTCACGCAGTGTTCCATGCGGTAGGGCACAATGCCATCCATGGGACGGAGTAGACCATATAGGAAGCAGGTAATCCAAAGATGCTCCTGTCCAAATGTAAGTGCATCTTCACTCAGCGTCTTTCCCTTCAGATGTTTGTAGGCTTGTCCGTTGTATGCCAAGATAGCCGGAAGTTTCTCTGCTTGAAAGAAGTTCTGGTATCTGCGCCAGTTCTCTACAGCAAGTGCCCGGCTACAGTCAAGTTCCTTGGCGAGCGTGTCAGTGTCGCATGAAGCCATCTCCCTTGCTAAATCGTTGGCAATGGATTGAAACACAGGCTTTGTCCAAGGTTCCATGTCTGACTTGTCAAACATTATCTTTGCGTTGGCGAGTAGTATCTGCATGGTCTGATGGTTTCAATCAGTTAAATAATCGGTCTGATGGTTTCAATCAGTTAAATAATCGGTCTGGTGGCACTCTATGTAAGGCTTCTGCGTTTCTTAGGTTCACCCTACATCTCGAAGTGATAGATGGTGGAGAACTTAAAATCATAGGGCAGAGATGAGATAACTGCAGCATTCCCATCGCGCAGTTCTACTCCTTTTGAGTTCATAAATACAGGGCTGGTACTCGTTTGAGGTACCAGCCCTTTATTATTTTCTGAAAACTTAGAATAATCTGAAGTTAATCGGATTAGTACTCTGCGTTTTTGGGCGTGCGGGGGAAGGGAATCACATCGCGAATGTTCTGCATACCCGTCACAAAGAGTATGAGACGCTCGAAGCCAAGTCCGAAACCAGCATGAGGGCATGAACCGTATTTGCGTGTGTCGAGATACCACGTCATATCCTTCATAGGGATGTTGCGCTCATTGATTTCATTGATGAGCTTGTCGTAGCTTTCTTCGCGCACCGAACCGCCGATGATTTCGCCGATAGAGGGGAAAAGCACATCGGTGCCTTGCACGGTCTCTTCCATTTCTTGTCCGTTGAGCACAGGCTTTTCTGCATCAATCTTCATGTAGAACGCCTTGATCTTTTTCGGATAATTGGTCATGATGACAGGCTTCTTGAAGTATTCCTCCACCAGGAATCGCTCATGCTCGCTTGCGAGATCGTCGCCCCATTCGCAGGGGAATTCAAACTTCTTTCCACCCTTGATGGCTTCCTGAAGGATGAGAATGCCTTCGGTGTAGGGAAGGTGCACAAATTCTTCTTTGAGGACACCCTCAAGTCTTTCGATGAGTCCCTTGTCGACCATCTTGTTGAGAAATTCGAGGTCGTCGTGGCAGTTCTCGAGCGCCCATCTAACGCAGTATTTGATGAAGTCCTCTTCAAGAGCCATGAGTTCTTCGAGATCCATGAAGGCAACTTCTGGTTCAATCATCCAGAACTCAGCTAAGTGACGCGGTGTGTTGCTGTTTTCTGCACGGAAGGTAGGGCCAAAGGTGTAGATGGCGCCCAGTGCCGTAGCTCCAAGTTCTCCTTCGAGCTGACCCGACACAGTGAGTGAGGTTTGCTTTCCAAAGAAGTCATCATCGTAGATAATGTTTCCTTCCTTGTCCTTCTTCAAGTCATATAGATTCTTTGTGGTGACTTGGAACATTTGACCTGCGCCCTCGCAGTCGCTTGCCGTGATGAGTGGCGTGTGGAAATAGAAGTAGCCATGCTCATGGAAGTAGGTGTGGATAGCCATCGCCATATTGTGGCGGATGCGAAGGATAGCACCGAACGTGTTGGTGCGTGGACGAAGATGTGCCACGCTGCGAAGGTATTCCCACGACGCACCCTTTTTTTGGAGCGGATAGGTGTTGTCGCAGGTGCCGAGCACCTCAATCTGTGTTGCCTGTATCTCACTGGCTTGTCCCGCTGCGGGACTCTCAACGAGTTTTCCTGTAACACTCAGGCAAGCTCCCGTTGTGATATTGCGGAGCGTCTCATCCTCAAAGTTGGCATCGTCGCCCACGATTTGGATGTTTTTTATGGTAGAACCGTCGTTCAGCGCAATAAAAAAGATTCCTTTGCTGCCGCGCTTGGAGCGCACCCAGCCCTTCACGACTATGTCAGCACCGAAGTCATTACGCTTCAATGCATCAATCACTTTTGTTCGTTTCATAATTTCTACATATTCTTTAACGATGGAATGAGCGCAGCTTTATTCGAATGCGCCCATGCGCAGCATGTTTACTTCCTTCTCCGTGAGGTAACGCCAATCGCCGCGTCTCAAGTTCTTCTTCGTCAGACCAGCAAAGAAGACACGGTCGAGCTTCACAACGCGATAACCCAAGTGCTCGAAGATGCGACGCACGATGCGGTTGCGACCGCTGTGTATCTCTATGCCCACTTGTTTCTTGTCCGTCTCGCTGGCATATTCAACGGCATCTGCATGTATCTCGCCATCCTCCAGCATGATGCCTTCGGCAATTTGGCGTATGTCGGCAGCAGTCACGTTTTTGTCGAGATGTACGTGATAGATTTTCTTCTTGAGGAATTGAGGATGTGTGAGTTTGCTTGCAAGGTCGCCATCGTTAGTGAGCAGGAGCACACCTGTTGTGTTGCGGTCCAGTCGTCCTACAGGATAGATGCGCTCGCGGCAGGCATCCTGCACCAGGTCCATCACCGTCTTTCTGTTCTGTGGGTCGCTGCTTGTTGTCACATAGTCTTTGGGCTTGTTCAGCAGAACGTAGACCTTCTTTTCGATGTTGATGGTCTGGTCGTGGAACATGATGGTGTCTGTGCGAAGCACCTTTGTGCCCAGCTCAGTCACTACATGACCATTGACACTCACCACACCAGCTTGAATGAAGTCGTCGGCTTCGCGACGGCTGCAAACGCCAGCATTAGCCAGGAACTTATTCAGGCGCAAAGGCTGTGTCGGGTCGATGTTGGCTTCGCTGTATTCTATGCGCGTCTTGTGGCTGTACTTTGCATTAGGATCATAGTTGGCACTACGCTTTTGGTAACCACCTCGCTGTTGATAACCGCCACGCTGCTGGTAGCCGCCATGCTGCTGGTAGTCATCCTCCCGACGCTGGTAACCGTTGTTGTAGCCACCCTCTCTGCGCTGGTAGCC